>CAVJSY010000141.1:0-8649 GCA_963652285.1 Oribacterium sp. | reverse complement strand
AGGTTATATTATATTTTTTAAATAATTATTATGTACTTACTATGAGTTTGTTTGTGGGGATTATAATTGGGGGAGTTAGTGGCATATATAAAAACTGTAATTTTAGTTATAAGGGAATAATTTGTTTTTTTATATCTTTTTTATTGTTTTTAATTTTATGTAATGTTGGTGATGGTAATGATTATGTTGTGAATGGAACTTTTAGGGATATTATTATATATTTTATAGCGGGAATAGTTGAGGGAATTGGGACTATAGTTCCAGGAATTTCTTCTTCTGCTATGCTAATGGTTATGGGGGTATATAATATATTTATTTATAGTATTAGTAATATGTTTTCTATTTCTTTTATTATTAGTAATTTTAGATTTTTATTTTCTTTTGGTATTGGATTATTTATTAGTATTATTATGTGTATATTTTTAATTAATTATTTATTTAAAAAATATAGAGATATTACTTTTAGTTCTATTTTGGGAATAGTTATTGGAAATATAATTATAATAATTTATAATATAATTAAAATTATGGCAATAAAAAACCTAGTAATTGTTGTAATATTACTAGGTATTGGATTTATTATTGGTCTTGTTTCTTCTTGATATTTTTTTCTATTTCTTTTAGAGCTTTACTAGATTTATTTAATATTTTGGATAATGTCATTTCTGGGAATGCTTTTATAAGTCTTCTTTGGAATATTTTACCTTCGTTAGTTAAAGTAGTTTTAACTAATTTAGATATATCTGTAGTTACATCTTTGGTACTGTTACCAATATTATTTACTGTTGTTTTTAATTTTGATACTACTTTACAAGATGTTATTGTATCTGATATAAATATTATTAGACCTATAATAGTTATTATTAATAGGGCTTTTTCATTTATATTAGATAATAGTTTTTCTATTAGGGGATTTAATCCATATAGAACTACTATACTTACTATTCCGAATGCTATGGCATTTTCTCCACAGATTCTTCCGTTTAGGTTGAATTTTTTTTCTGAATAATCCCACCATCTTGCTTTGAATATTTTTTCCATAAAATAACTTGTTAGATATTCTAGTATAGAACATATTACTACACTTAAGAAGAATACTGTTAATATATTATTTTTATATTGAGTTAGATATAGGGTTATTATTAATCCTCCCCAACCATATATTGGACAGTATGGACCTATTAAGAATCCTCTGTTTATAAATTTTTTTGATTTTATACTTACTAGGGTAGATTCCATAATCCATCCTAGTATAGAGTATATAAGAAATAGTAGGAAATATCCTAGAAATTTATTCATATTACACCTCTTTCTATTTAAGAATAGCATAATATTATTTATTTTACAATTGTTTTTTTATTAATGGTTGTTTAAATTACAATACGTTATATATATTTGTGTATTTCTATATATAGTGTGAGGTTGATATAAAAATTTATAATATATAAAATCCATATATACAGCCACATATTGCTCCTATTAAGTGGGATAGGTGGGAGACATTATCTGATTTATTAATTTGTAGTATTTCATCTATTATATAAAATATTATTATTAGTATTAGGGTTAGAGGGATAGTACCTTTATTTATATTTACTATTGATGATAGTATTATTAGCATATATACTATATCACTTGAACCTAGAATTTTATATTTTCCTATAATTATGTTTATTAATCCTGTTATGAAAGCAGTTAGAAGTATCATTATAAGTAAGTTAATACTGCCATATTTTTCTTCTACTAATGGACCTACTAGTAATATATATAAGAAATTTCTTTTTAAGTGTTGCCAATTACTATGACCTATAATGTGGGTAAATAATCTTATATATGTTAAGGGATTTAGGGGAGATGATCTATAATTTGAAAATAGTAGTTTGTTACTTTTCCCTTTTGTTATTGTATTTAAGATAAATGCTATAAGGCAAATGAAGAAAAATGATAATATTACTTTAGAATTATAACTTATGTAATTATTTAAATGAATATTTTTAATATACTCTATATATTTTTCCATATTAAATCACCATAATAATTTTAACTTATAATATATGTTTTGTCTATTAAAAAAATATTATATTCTTTGATTTTTTTAGATGATTGTTGTAAAATATTTACTGACAAAGGAGAAATATCAAAATATTTATTTACATAAATTATAAATTTTGGTATAATTTTGTTAGATGTTGATATAATTTTAATGTAGATGTTAAAGTTATATCTACTTTGGTCTGTTATGGATCAAACCCGTGTTAGCGCCAAGCGCTGCTAAAAGCAACCTTTTTTGGGTTGCTTTTTTAAAATCTTTTTTTATTTAATTCTTTTAATATTTTTCTTATTTCATCAACACTGAAAAAGAATTTTTCTCCTTTGGTAAATTTTCTTTTGTTTTTATATTTGTAATCGTATTTATCTATATAAGTAAGCATATCCGAGATTTGAAATAATCTTTTTTCTTCGTGGTTAAAATCAACTTTATGTTCAAAACTATCAAATCTTAAGAATATTGATTCTAAGATTGTGGCTAGAATTTCTTGACCGTTGTCATAATACATAACAATTTTATCAAATTTATTAAAATATTGTTCATGTTTTTTAATCATTTGGTTAATGGCAATAGATAACTGTTGTTTTAATATTCTACTATTATTTGTATATTTCTTATCAATTATGATTGTTTGATATTTTATAGGTATTTTTCTGGATTGTTGAAATGCTTTTATTAAGTAGATATTTTTAGGGTTAGTTATGTATTGTAATTAATCTAGTAGTTAATTTGATTATTGTTAGTTAATTTATATTTTTTTTAATTCATTATATGATAATATGGTATGGAAGGTAGGAGATGTTAAAATGAGTGAAAATAGAGAAAAGAAGAATTTTACTAGTGTAGAAGAGCTTATTACTAATGGTATTAATAGGGATAATGCTGTTGTTCGTGATTGGGATAGAATATATTGTAATCTTGCTCAAGATATTTTGGATAATGGAGAAGATTATGTATCAAGAGCAGGTGAAGCTGTAGGTATATTTGCTCCAACTTTTAAGTTAGATGTTGGTAAGGAATTTCCAATATTGGAATCAAAGAAGGTATTTTTTAGAAATACTATTTCTGAATTATTATGGATTTATCAGGCTCAGAGTAATGAAATTTCTTGGTTACATGATAGAAATAATCATATTTGGGATGAGTGGGAAGTTGATAGTAATGGTGATTGGCATACTGTTACTTATAAGGAAGTTGATGGTAAAACTGTTGCTTGTGATACTGTAAAACATATTGGTAAAGAGTATGAGGGCACTATAGGTTCTGCTTATGGTTATGTTGTTAGAAAATATGGTTTAACTGATAAGTGTTTAAAAATATTAAAAGAAGATCCTAATAATAGAAGAAATATTATTAGTTTATGGCAAGATGCTGATCTTGCTACTGGGGTATTAGAGCCTTGTGTTTTATGGAGCCATTATGTTGTTAGAAATGGTAAATTAAATTTAGCAGTTCAACAAAGAAGTGGTGATATTCCTTTAGGTGTTCCTTTTAATATTACTCAGTATGCAGTACTTTTATCTATGTTCGCTAAAGTTAGTGGTTATGAGGTAGGGGAATTATCTTGGAGAATAGATGATGCTCATATATATAAGAATCAATTGGAGCAAATTAAGGTTCAATTAGAAAGATATAAGAAAATGTGTGAGATAGAAGCATTTGTTAAGAATAATAATGATGCTGATATTATTAATAAATATGCTTATATGCTTAAAATTTATAATTCTATGGATATTGATAATAAATATTTTGATGAATTAGAAGAACAACTTACTATGTTTGAACTTATGATTACTAAAGATAAACCTAGTTTATATGTTGCTAATAAAGATAATTTTTATGATTTTGATAATAGTCAAAAAAATAAAGATGTGTATGTTAAGAGTTATAAATCAGGACCTGCTATAAGGTTTCCAGTTTCTAAATAAGAGGTGATATTTATGGGAAAATTAGTTGTATTTGAAGGATGTGACTGTTCTGGTAAGGAGACTCAAACAAAGTTACTTACTAGTAGATTAAATGAGGAAGGAATTAAGACTAAGACTATATCTTTTCCTGTTTATGATAGTCCTACGGGGAGAATTGTTGGGGCTTGTTATTTAGGAAAAGAGAAGATGTGCAAAGAATATCTTGTTTCTGGTACTTCATTTTTTGATGATGCTACTTTGGTTGATCCTTTAGTTTCTATGGCATATTATGCTGCTGATAGAAGGTATAATTTAGATATGATTAATTCTGCATTACTATCTAATGATTTAGTTCTTTTAGATAGGTATGTATATTCTAATATGGCTCATCAGGGTTCTAAGATAGATGATATTGCTAAGAGATATGAAATGTTTAAGAAGTGTGAACTATTAGAGTTTAATTATTTTGAACTTCCTAAACCTGATAAGGTATATTTGTTATATGCATCAGTGGATGCTACACAAAAACTTAGAAATAATAGAAGTGAGAGTTTGGATCAGAATGAGAGAAATATTCCTTATTTAAGAAAGAGTGAAGAAGTTTATTTACAACTTGCAGATTGTTATAATTTTGATGTTATTAATTGTTCTATTGGTAACGAGATGAGGAGTATTGATGATATACATGAAGAGGTTTACTCTAAGGTATTAAAACTTATTAAGAAGTAAAGAGGTGACATTATGGCTAAACTTATTGTTATAGAGGGTTGTGATTGTTCTGGTAAGGAGACACAATCTAAGATGCTAGCGGATAGATTAAATAAAGAGGGGAAAAAATGTCAAATTCTTTCTTTTCCTATGTATGATAGTCCTACTGGTAAGATAATAGGAGCATGCTATTTAGGAAAAGAAAAAATGTGTAAAGATTTACTTAATAGTAAGAATGGTTTTTTTGAAGAGGGTGCTAGTAATGTTGATCCTATTTGTTCTAGTTTGTTTTATGCTGCTGATAGGAGATATAATTTACCTGTAATTGAAAAGGCTATTTCGGAGAATGATGTTGTAATTTTAAATCGTTATACATATTCTAATATGGCCCATCAGGCTGGAAAGATAAAAAATAAGAGTGAAAGAACTTTTATGTTTCAAATTTTAGAGCATTTGGAATTTAATGTTTGTAAGTTACCAAGGGCTGATAAAGTAATATTTTTACATGTTCCATACGCGAATACATTAGATTTAAGAAATTGTAGGGATGAAAATCCTGAACAGCTAGAGAAAGAGATTGAACATTTAAAGAATGCTGAAGAAACTTATTTATTACTTGCAGATTATTATGAATTTGATACTATTGAGGGAGTTGTTGATGGTAAATTGAAGTCAATTTCTGATATTCATAATGAGATATATAAAATTGTTTCTGATTTTGTAGAATAATGTCATATTAAAAAAATGTATTGTTTTGTCGAATTTGATAAAAAATATTTTAGGTGTGCTATTATATGTATATAAGGAGATGATAGTTTGCCTAATCATATTTTAACTATGGATGTAATAGATGAAATGATAGATAATATTTCTGTTATTAAATTAAATACTTATATAAGACTAGAGAAAGATAATTATTCTAATTAGGAATGTTATCTTTTTTTGTTTCAAAATGTAAATTTTGCATTTTGAGATGTTAAATATTTGATTATTTTTGCTTAAAATGTTATAATATGGCTGATTTAGGAAATTTTGGAGGTAATTATGAATGTATTAGCGGAGAAACAAAAGAATTTATTGTATAATAATTATTCAAAGGAAGAATTTGAAAAAAAAGAACAAGAATTTTTAGAATTATATTTTAAACTTAGATTAAAAGAAGAAGAAAAGTTGTGGAGTAAATTGTCTTTGGAACAAAGAAAACAAATTCATGGCCTTATTTTGGGAATTTATAAAGTTAAAAATAGGTTAGGTGGTTTTTCATATGATTTAATTAAAGATGAAAGAGAATCTACTGATAGAGCAGTGATATTCGCAGTTACACATGTTGGTAAGTTTGATATTGAAGTTGTAAGTGAGGCAATTAAGGAACATTATTATTTGTTATCTGGAGATTATGAACATATTCAAGGAATAATAGACGCTCCATTTCTTGCTTTGAATGGGGTTATATATTTTAATGAAAAAGTGAAAGAGGATAGAAAACTTGCTTCAGAAAAGATGAAGTGTCATTTACAACAAGGTGGCAATCTTATGTATTTTATTGAGGGTACTTGGAATATAACACCTAATTTACCTATGTTACCATGTTATTGGGGAATAGTTGATATTGCTAAGACTGGTAATGCAATAATAGTACCAGTTGCGTGTGAACAATATGGTAAAAATTTTAAGGTTAATATTGGTAAAAATTTTGATATGAATTTATATGGTAATAGTATAGAGGAAAAAACAAGAGCAATTTCTGATTTGAGAGATACACTTGCAACATTGAAGTGGGAAATATGGGAAAGTGTACCAAGATTAAATAGAGATGAATTAAATGGTGATGAATGGGAAGAATATAAAGCGAATAGATTTGCTGAGTGGCCTTATTTTAATGAAGAATATATTGAGGATTTAATTTTTAAACCTAAAGGTATTGTTTCAAAGGAAAATGTATATGCTCCAATTAAGAAACTTACACCAAATATTAGTAATGCGTTTTTATTTAATCAACATCATAGTAGTAATATATTTTAATGAAAATGGGATTATAGAAAAAATAATCTCTTTTTTGTAGCATTATTTCTTAATTTATTATATAATAGAATTGGTAAGAAGGTGTTGATAGTGTCCAATGGTTATTTAACTACATGTGCTCTTTTTATAGCAATAATATTATTTGTTATTTTTATATCTAAGAAAAATATTAATAATGTAGAAACAAGAATATTTAAAAAAATGCTAATTATCGATATTTTTGAAGCTTTTTCGACTACGATGATTGTTATTATAGCATTAACTATAAATTCAGAGTTTATTTTAAAATTATTAAATAGAATTGATGTTATTTTTATAATAAGCTGGTGTAGTTTAATGTTTTATTATATTTATAGTATTTCAATAAAAGTAAATGATATTAAAATGCTTAAATCTATTATTTTGTTGAATTTGATATTATATTTCTTTTCTTTATTTTTAGATGTTAAGATTATTAATGAAAATGGTATTTTAAATTCTGATGGTCCACTTACAACATTAGGATTTATAGGTGCTGTAATATATATATTGATGATATTTGCTGTATTAGTTAGTACAAAAGTTAAAAAGATTGAAGTAGATAATAAGAAGTATATTCCATTATTTTTTTTAATATTTATGTTGTCTTTGGTAGCGTTTGCAAGAATAATGATACCGGAAATTAATTTAATTTCTATTAGTTTAAGTTTGGTTGATATGATTATGATGTTTACGATTGAAAATCCTGATGTTAAATTACTTAGTGATGTGAGAAGTGCAAAGAATTTTGCTGAAAAGGCAAATAGGGCAAAGACCGATTTCCTTTCAAGTATGTCCCATGAAATGAGAACTCCATTAAATACTATAATGGGATTGTCTGAGGACATAGTGATATATGAAGATAAAATACCTAAAGAAGTATATGAGGATGCTATTGATATTCAAAATGCTTCAAATAGGTTATTAGAAATTGTAGAAAATATTTTAGATATAAATATGATTGAAACAAATTCTTTAAAATTAAATGAAATCGAGTATAATTTTAAAAGTGAAATAGAAAAAATGTGTAAAATTACTGTATTAAGAATCGAAAATAAAAATGTTAAGTTCAATCTTTTTATAGATGATAATATCCCATTAATATTGTATGGTGATGTAAAAAAGATTAAATCAATAATAAATAATTTACTAACAAATTCTATTAAGTATACTAGTAGAGGAAAAATAGATTTGAAGATAACATGTAATAATGAAAAAAGCTTTTGTAATTTAATGATAATTTGTAGAGATACTGGAAAAGGAATAAAAGAAGAATATCAACAAAGATTATTTAATCAATTTGATAGGTTGGATGCTGAAATAAATTCTGCAGTTGAAGGATTAGGTTTGGGTTTATCAATTACTAAATCATTAGTTGAAATTTTAAAAGGTAAAATAACTGTTGAGAGTAAAGTAGGAATAGGAACAACATTTATTGTAAAATTGAAGCAAAAAATAGTAAAAATAAAAGAAAATGAAGAAGTAATAACTGAAGAACATTCTCTTTCTAATTCTTATTTTAATGAAAAAAGTAAGAGAATATTAATAGTAGATGATAATAAATTAAATATTAAGGTTGCTGTTCGTTTATTATCTGGTTTTAACTTTGTGATTGATGAAGCATTAAGTGGTAATGAATGCTTAGAAATGGTTAAAAAAAATAATTATGATTTAATACTTATGGATATAATGATGCCTGGAATGAATGGCGAGGAAACTTTTGTTAATTTATGTAAAAACAAGAATTTTAGTACACCAGTTATGGCTGTTACTGCTGACGCTGTGGATGGGGCAAAAGAAAAATATAAAAATATTGGATTTGTAGATTATTTATCAAAACCATTTACTAGAGAACAAATAATTGAAAAAATAAAAAGCGCACTTTCGTGAATTAATTCGTGAGTTAGATTTTTCCTTTTTTGCTTCTAAAAACATTTACTTTTG
>CAVJSY010000140.1:1654-4897 GCA_963652285.1 Oribacterium sp. | reverse complement strand
ATATTTTATATAGTTACAGCAGGCCCATCTTGGTTTTAATTTATTATTTTTATTAGTCATTCTAGAATATTTACAACCATCATTACCACAAATAATTTTACTAGTATATGGGTATTTTTTTATAGAATTATAACTATTTGATTTAATTTCTGTCCTTCTTTCTTCTAGTACTTTATTTGCTTTGTTCCATAATTCTTCACTTACTATCTTAGGAATTTTATCACTTTTATATATTATTTGTTCTTCTTTACTTATGTTAATTCTTTTTTTTGTTTTGTAGTCAATTATTTCTGTTGTATGACCTCTATAATATCCTTTGTATTTAGGATTTTCTATTATTCTTTTTAGTGTATCTTTATCATATATATTTCCTTTGCTATTTTTAATACCTTTATTATATAAAATAAGTGCTAATTTAGTAAATCCATATTTCCCAGTAGCATATAATTTAAATATTTCCCTTATTTTATTTGCTTCATTTGGTTCAATTACTAAAGTAGCATTATTTTTAGTATATCCTATAATATTATTTGAACCTAATACTCTTCCTTTTTTTATTGCTTCTTTATGTCCCCATTTAACTCTAGAAGATAATCTCTTTACTTCTTCTTGGGCTACACTTCCCATCATATTTAATATAAATTCAGAATTTGGATCATAAGTATTAATTCCATTAGTTTGAAAATATACTCCTACATCATTTTGCATAAGTATTTGTGTATATTTTATACTATCTGATAGATTTCTAGAAAACCTTGATACTTCTTTTGTTATTATTAAATCAAATTTATCTTCTTTAGCATCATTAATCATTTTTAAAAAGTTTTTTCTTTTTGCTACAGTACTACCACTTATACCTTCATCTATGTAACCATCTATATAAGTCCAATTACTATTTGATTTAATATAATCTTTGAAATATGTTATTTGATTATCTAAAGAATTTAATTGTTCTATTTCTAAAGTTGATACTCTTGCATAAAATGTTACTCTTAAATTAATATCATTTATATTTTTACCTTCTTGTAGATATTGTCTTACTTTATAGAATTTCATTTGTTTTCCTATCTATTTTTAATTGTAACATTTTATTTACTTCTTCCATATTATTTTCATTTATTATTTTATAGTCATATAACTTATTATTAATTATCTGCTCTAATTTTAATATTGATACTATATCCATACATACCTCCTCATAGAAGTATATGATTATAGTTAAAAATAATAATTATAATAATAGAAAAGTAACTATAAATATTAATATGCTAGTATAAGTATGATGTATTGTAAATAAAAAAAGCACACCAAAAGGTATGCCTTAAAAGATTAATAATTTCTTTTTAATACTTTTATTCCCAATAAACCTAATAATATAAACATTATTACTTCACTGCTACCATTCTTATTTTCATAAGTTATATTATCTATTCCAGTTTGTGGTGGTAATTCTTCTACATCTCCACCCTTAGCAGGTATTATTATATTATTAATTATTGTATAACCATCATAAGAAGTTTCATATCCTGGAACACTTACTTCTTCTATAGTATAGTTTATTAATACACCATTCTTATACTTATCAAGACTTGTTAAAGTATAAATCCAATTATTTTCAGAAGATAATGTTATAGTAGTATAATATTCACCATTAGCATATATAATTACTTCTATACTATCTGGTCTTTCTTCACTATTAGAATCATTCCATATTTTCTTTATTATAATATCATCTATTTTTTCTTTTTCGTGATTATTCTTTATATCTGTAGTAATAGAATTATTATCTTCATCATATTCTCCATAATCAATACTTGGAGTATATCCTTTTAATTCATCTTCTATTATTGTATATTCAATAACTTTACCATTAGCATATCTTGGAAGATTTTCAAAAGTATAAGTCCAATTATTTTCTTTTGATATAACTACTTTTTGAATTATTTCTCCATTAGCAAGTAGAGAAACATTAATACTATCAGGTCTTATTCCATCATTATCTTCATCATCTAACCATTCTTTATTTATTGTATAAGTTAATGTTTCTGGTTTATGATAATTAGTTATGTTATAACTACCTTCTTCGATTATAGTAGTATATCCTTCTACTGATACTTCTTCTAATGTGTATTTAATTTCTTCTTTATCTTGATACTTATCTTTAGTAAATGTATAAGTCCAATTACCATTACTATCTGCTGATACTTCTTTAGTTTCTACTACAACTCCATTAGCAAGTAGATTTATTGTAATTGTAGTTGGTCTTTTTCCATCTTGATTATCATTGTCATCCCAAATTTTTTCTCCTGAAATAATAACTTGTTCTTTTTCATGAGTATTAGTAATAGTGAATGTTTTTTCACTTTCTTCTATATTAGTAGTATATCCTTCTATTAATGTTTCTTCTAATGTATAAGATATAATACTTCCATTATTATATTCTGGTAATTTATCAAAAGTATAAGTCCAATTTTCTTCTTCTTTAATAATTGCAGTAGCACTATATACTTCATCATTTCCTACTTTACCAATTAATTTTACTTCTATTTGGTTTGGTCTAATTCCGTCATTATTATTTGAATCATTCCATACTTTATTTACAGTAATTGATTTTTCACTAGGATTGTGAGTATTTTCAATGATGTTACCTTCATAAGATACCTCATATCCTTCTACTGCTTCTTCAGAAAAAGTATATTTTATTTCTTTTCCATTATTATATTTTGGTAATTTAGTAAATGTATGCAACCATTTTCCTTCTTTGTCAGCAGATATTGTTACTGTATCTATTTTTACACCATCCGCTAATAAGTTTACAGTTATTTCTTCTGGTCTTATACCATCTTGGTTATTACCATCTATCCATACTTTTTCAACAGGTAGATTGATTGTAATAGGTGTATGAGTATTAATTATATTATAACCATCAATTTCTGTTTCATATCCATCAACCTTATCTTCTGTTATTGTATAAGTTATTTTAATACCATTTTGATATTTATCTAAATCATTAAATGTATATGACCAATTACCATCATCATTTGCTTTAATTTTTTGTGTTTTTAATAAAGTTCCATTTGCATATAGATTTACATTGATTTCTTCTGGTCTTATACCATCTTGATTATTATTATCATTCCATGTTTTATTTATAGTTACAGAAGTTGTTTCCGGAGTATGAGTATTAGTTATATTATAACCATCAATTTCTGTTTCATATCCATTAACTTTATTTTCTGTTAT
>CAVJSY010000140.1:0-1405 GCA_963652285.1 Oribacterium sp. | reverse complement strand
ATAACCTTTTGGTACACTAGTTTCATCTACAGAGTAAGTAATTAATTTACCATTATAATATTTTAATATATTACTCCAAGTATATGCTAATGTATCTTTAGATAATTCTTGTTCATCACTATAAACTTCTTTATTATCTACAATACCTGTTAATTTAACTTTATAACTATTTCTCAATCCATCTTGATTATCATTATCATTCCATGTTTTATTTATAGTTACAGAAGTCGTTCTAGGTGTATATATATTTTTTATATTTATTCCATATAAATCAATAGTTGTCGTAGTTAAAGTTCCATTTATATTAGTTGTCTGTGTAGTTTGTTCTTTTGTTTTTTGAGTAATAGTAGTTTTATAATCTTCTGTTACATCTTTTCCATCCACCATTACTTTAGTTTCTTCAACTGTAAATTTATCTAAAATATAATTTCCAGTTTTTGATGTTGTAGAAACTTTTGTAAATGTATGTTTCCAATTGTTGCTTTGATTTAAAGTAACTGTATAATCATTACTTAATTCAAATGTTTCACCACTAGAAGTAACACCTACTAATTTTAAAGTTACTTCAGCATTGTTAGGAATAGTTCCCTCCCATGTTTTTTCTACATTAACATTTACTTCTTGATTTGTTAGAATAGTTGCAATACTTAAAATTAAATCTATACCACTATTATCAGGACAAGTTGTATTAGATGCCTCAAATACTTTAAGACCAGATATATCATAATAATTTACTCCATTATAAGTAATTTCTTTAGCACCTAAATTGGCTAGTCTACCTGAGTTTTGAACATTACTTCTAACGTATGTATTAGCAGGATATACTGTATTCTTATCTAGTTTTACAGTATACCAAGTTTCATTAATTTGAATTTGGAATTCTACTACTAGATTAGCAGTATTTAATTTCAAATTATGACTTGTTTGCCATTCACTACCCACATTACTAACTGAGGCTGTAGTCCAAGAATTACCTCCATCTACTGAATATTGTATTTGATTGTTTCTTCCCGATACTGAACGTATTGCGCTTACGTTTGCATTTGATCCAACAACTTGAGCGCCAGTTTCGTTAATAGCTTTAGTATATGTAACTGCAGATTGAGGTTCTACATCAAAGTGAGTTATACTATTTCTAATATTATAACTATTATTGCTACTTGCAAATAAGTTATTTCCTAAACTTGTTACTTTGCTAAAGTTATTAGTATTATTATTACTAGAATTTCCATTTATAATTATTCCAAATAAAATTATAAACAAAGTAGCTAATAATAATGATACTCTTTTCTTTACCACTTTATTCATTCCATCTCCTCCTTATTAATTAACTTTCTTTTTTAGAAAGTGCCTTATATTCTATCTTATAAGACTAATAAAGTCAATTAAATAAACATATTAATTA
>CAVJSY010000139.1:0-7265 GCA_963652285.1 Oribacterium sp. | reverse complement strand
AATAAAGGCTTCCAATAATTTTTTAATACTGTTCCATTTAACTTTTCATTTCACCTTTTTTAGGAGATGATTGAATGAAACAAAAAAAATATATATTTTTAAGTTTTCGTCCTGAATTTTTTCGCCCTATTTTATATGATATAAAAAAATATGAATACAGAAAAAGGTTTTGCAATGAACCAACTTGTGCATATTTATATTTAAGCTCACCAGTAAAAAAAGTTATTGGCATAATGCAACTAGGAAAACCAATTCACATGGATCAAATAATTGAAAATTACAATGTAAACAGTGTAATTTATTCTAGAATAAAATCTTGTTTAAATGGTGGTGAAAAATTTGCAATTCCAATCGAAAGTTTTACTTTATTTAAAACACCTATTGGCATTGAAAAACTTAAAGAATTAGACGAACACTTCGTAGCACCACAATGTTATTTGAATTTAGAAAATTATCCTACTATATTTAATTATTTAAAGAATCAAGACTGTTATGATGTTGAATTTCTTAATACCCATAACCAAATTTACGAAGACAATTTTGCCATGACTTGCAAAGAAATGGAGCAAACAGAAGAATTTAATAGAAAAGACAAATTATATACATCACAAAAAAAATATAGTATAATTGAATGTGGATATATTACCAAAAAATTAAGGAGATAATTAAATTATGAAAAATGTGTATTATCCTCTTGCAGGAATGAATTATATTATAGATGATTTAGCAGAAATCATCAAAAATAAAATAGAAACAAAAGAAGAAATTAATTTATGGCTTTCAACACAAGTAAATTGCTATCCACATGTTGGAACATTAACAAATTTTATTTCAGCATTTGCATTAGCTAAACATTTAAAAGAATATTATAATAAACCAGTAAAAATAATTGTAGAATTGTTAGAAAGTGTTACAGGTGAAGAAAAAATAATTAATGGTCATAAATATTATAAAAATTTGGACTCTGTTATTACATCCGATGGAACTACTATAAAAGATAAATTTTTACCATATTTTATAGATATTTTAGAAAGGTTAAAAAAATTAGATAATATAAATTATGAAATTTTATTTTTCTATGATTATCAAAAAAATCCACTAGTAAAAAAATCACTAATTAAAGTAATGAATAATTATGATTTATTAAAATATACCTTAGACCCTAAAAATGGGGAAATAAGATTAAGATGCCCATGCCCAAAGTGTGGTTTAACAGAAAAGCATATTTTAAATACAAAAATTGAAAAAATAAGTGAAAATTCGTTAATAATGACATCTATATGCCCTGAACACGGAATATACAAAACAAAAATTAACAATAAGAGTACAAATAAATTTGATATGAATGTTCCTCTAAGATATTTGGTTAAAATACTTTTTCTTATCGAAAATGATAAACTTAATAATACTTTAAGCGTTATTGTAGATGGTGGCGATTGGTCAGGAATGTGGCCGTTAAGAGTTTATATGGAACCACTTTTAAAACTAGGAATTACAGACGTTCCAAGTATTATTTACACACCAACTATTCTTGATTGGTCTGGAAGTAAATTATCAAAAAGAATGTATGTAGGAAATTTCGCATATAGGGAATATTTAAAAGAAGGGCTAATTAATTATTCTGAATTTTATAATCAATATGGAGAAATCGGATTTCAAAGGCTTTCTAATGAAATAAACAAGTGGGTTTTAGAACCTAAAAAATTTATTAGAGATTACACAATCGAATATATAGATGCAATTTTAAATGATGAAAAAATCAATTTTATTTAACTTAAACAAAAAATTATCTTAAAATATTTCATTTCATTATTATATAATAATAGAGTAGAGAAAATTAAATATAGTTTTCTCTATTTAATTTACTCCTCTCACATTACCATACGTATCATTTGATATATGGCGGTTCAACTTGTATTAAAGAACATATTTTCAAATTCTGATTTGTCTTATAATTTTATCCCTTTATCTAGTCTTAATATCAAACTTCTATTTGCTGAACCACGATTTATTCAAAGTTTCCTTAACGCAATTGATACGTTGTGCCTCGCTAATACTTCGCAGATACTTACGCGTATAGTGGATTTTCATCATTTAGTTATATGTAATGCACGATGTGCAAAAAAGAGAGATGTATTTTTTCTTAGGTAGTTACATCTCGCATTTATGATTATAACCTATTTTTTTATTTTGTATTATCATATTTTATAAAATTACATATTTAAGACTGAGTAGTAATAAAAAATATTCTTTGACTATTTATAATTAGGTGATATAATGATTATGGAAGGAGTGAGTTTAATTGTTAAAAGTAAAAAATGTTAGTAAATATTATGGTGATTTATTAGCAGTTGATAATCTTTCTTTTGAGGTTAAATCTGGAGAAATATTAGGTCTTTTAGGACTTAATGGTGCTGGAAAAACAACTACGTTTAGAATGATTATGGGACTTATTGATGATTATACTGGTACTATTACATTAGATGGTAAAAAGATAGATTATGATGTTACTGATAAAATAGGTTTTTTAACAGAAGAAAGAAGTCTTCTTACTAAGATGACTGTATTAGAGCAAGTGAAATATTATGGTGTTCTAAAAGGAATGGATGAAGATAAGATAGAAAGTACTTTAGATAAATATTTAGGTTTGTTGCATATGGATGATGTTAAAGATAAGAAAATTAAAGAATTATCTAAAGGAAATCAACAAAAAATTCAGTTTATCTGCGCTATAATACATGAACCTAAGCTACTAATATTAGATGAACCATTTTCAGGACTTGATCCTATTAATGCAGAATTATTTAAAAATATTATCCTAGATTTAAAAAAACAAGGAACTAGTATAATATTTTCTTCACATAGATTAGATCATGTAGAGTATTTTTGTGAAAAATTGGTTATTTTAGTAAAAGGGAAAACTGTTATTAAAGGATATTTAAAAGATATAAAGAATGATTATAAGAAGAAAAATATTTTAGTATGTGGTGATATAGATCCTGATGTATTGTTAAAACAAAAAGGTGTTATTTCTGTTATTAAAAATAAAGATGAATATGAGATAAAGATTAGTGATGATAGTTATGTTTCTTCGATATTTAAATGTATTAGTAAATTTCCTAATATTTATAAATTTAGTGTAGAAGATGCTAGTTTAAATGAAATATTTGTAAGTATAGTAGGTGAAAAGTATGAATAAAAAGCTAAAATATTTAACAAAGGTTAGTTTAAATAAAAAGATTAAATCCAAATGGTTTTTAGTTGCTAATATTATATTTGCTATATTGATTATAGGTCTTTTAAATATTGATAGCGTCATTAAATTTTTTGGAGGAGATTTTGATAAAGAGACTATTATATATGTAGTTGATAATACAAATTATGATGTATTAGGTGAATTTGAAAATAGTATGAATGAATATTCTAATTTATTATCAATGAATATGAATATAGATACTATAGAATCTTATGATAAGTTTGTATCTAAGGTAAAGAAAAGTGATGATAATAATAGTATTTTAGTAGTTGTTAATGAAGATGATTATAATTATATGAATGTAAAAATAGTTAGTAATGATAAGATAGATACTGTAATGTATCAAAGTATTACTAACTGTCTTGATAATATAAAAAAAGAAAAGGCATTACTTGTAAATGGTATTGATACAAATACTATGATAAATATAAATAAAAGTATTAGTATTGAAAGAGTTATATTAAACAAAAATAGTAAAAACGATAATGAAATATTTATGGGAGTAGTATTTCCTATAGTAATACTCCCTGTATTTATGCTTACTATGTTTTTAATTCAAATGATAGGAGCAGAAATAAACGAAGAAAAATCTACTAGAGGTATGGAAATTATTATTTCTAATGTTTCTCCTAAAACTCATTTTATTTCTAAGTTATTATCAGGTAATATATTTGTATTATTGCAAGGTATATTATTGTTAGTATATATATTAATAGGTGTATATATTAGATTTAATATATGTGGAAGTTTTGATTTTAGTTCTATATTAGGTAGTAGTGGTATAGATGTTATGGATAGTATTAAAAGTATAACTTTAGATAGAAATATAATTTTAGTTTTAATACTTAGTTTAATATTGATTATTTTATCTTTTATAGGATATTCTTTATTATCTGCTATATGTGCTTCAATGACTACTAGTATGGAAGATTATCAGCAGGTACAAACTCCTATAGTTTTAACTAGTTTAGCGGGTTATTATTTATCTATAATGGCTTCTATGTTTAATGGTAGTGTCTTTATTAGAGTATTATCCTATGTTCCCTTTATAGGTACTATGTTGTCACCTTCTTTATATATACTTGGAGATATAGGAATTATAGATATAATTATATCTATATGTTTAATGGTAGGAACAATATTTATTTTAATGAAGTATGGACTTAAGATATATAAAGTAGGTATTTTAAATTATTCTGGTAGTCATATATGGAAGAAAATGTTTAAAGCGGTTAAGGAAAGGTGATATGATATGATGAGTGATATTGAAATTGCTAGAAATTGTAAAAAGGAAAATATTAAGATAGTTGGAAGGAAACTTGGAATAGAAGATGATCTTATCTTATATGGTGATGATAAAGCCAAAATAGAATATACTAGGATTAAAAAAGATAGATATGGTAAATTAATTCTTGTTACTTCTATTAATCCTACTCCATATGGAGAGGGAAAAACTACAGTTAGTATTGGATTAGTTGATGGCTTAAATAAAATAAATAAGAATAGTATTGCTGTTTTAAGAGAGCCTTCTTTAGGCCCAGTATTTGGAGTTAAAGGTGGTGCTTGTGGTGGAGGATACTCTCAAGTAGTACCTATGGAAGATATTAATCTTCATTTTACTGGAGATATACATGCAATAGAGAGTGCTAATAACTTGATATGTGCTGCTATTGATAATCACATTTATTTTGGAAATGAACTAGATTTTAAAGAAATTTCTTTTTATAGATGTATGGATATGAATGATAGGGCTTTGAGAATAGTTCATGTTTTAAATAGAGATGATAAGTTTAATATAACATCAGCTTGTGAAATTATGAGTGTTTTATGTTTAAGTAAAGACTTTGATGATTTATATAATAAACTTTCTAACATTATTGTTGGATATAATTCTAAAGGAGAACCCATAAGATGTAGTGATTTAAAATTAACTGGTTCTTTAGCAGTACTTTTAAAAGATGCTATTAAGCCTAATTTAGTACAAACATTAGAAAATAATCCAGTTATTATTCATGGAGGACCTTTTGCTAATATAGCACATGGTTGTAATAGTATAATTGCTACTGATTTAGGACTTAAGTTATCTCCTTATGTTGTTACTGAAGCAGGATTTGGTTCTGATTTAGGAGCAGAAAAGTTTTTAGATATTAAATGTAGATATGGTAATTTTAAACCAGATTGTATTGTTTTAGTTTGTACTATTAAAGCTTTAAAATATAATGCTGGTATTGGTAAAGAAGATATATTAAAAGAAAATGTAGAAGCAGTAAGCAAAGGTATTTGTAATTTAGAAGTACATATTGAAAATATGCTTAAATATACTTCTAATATAGTTGTATGTTTAAATAAATATGATACTGATACAATAGAAGAAATAAATGTTATAGAAAAATTTGTAAAATCTAAGAACGTAGAATTTGCTATTAGTTCTGCATATTCTAATGGTGGTAGTGGAGCAATAGAATTAGCAGAGAAAGTAGTAAATATCTGTGATAGAAAAAATGATTTTAAGATGCTATATGATACTAATTTATCTATTCGTAATAAGATTGAAACAATATGTAAGGAAATATATCATGCTTCTAATATTAATTATAGTGATAAGGCTATAGAAAAAATTAATAATATAGAAAATATAGGTATGGATAAATTACCAGTATGTATTGCTAAAACTCAATATTCTATTAGTGATAATAAAGACTTACTAGGATACCCTAAAAATTATTCAGTAACAGTTAGAGATATTACTTTATATGCAGGAGCAGGTTTTATTACTGTGTATTTAGGTGATATAATGACTATGCCTGGTTTAAGCAAACATGCTAACTATGAAAGAATTGATATAGATAGTAATGGTAATATAGTAGGATTATCTTAAGAAGATGGATAAAATATAATGATTAAAAACAATTTTTATAAAGGCTTTAAACGTAATTTAAATACAAAAAACCATTTTTTTCATAAAATATGCAAAAAAGTCTTGCATAAAATGAAAAAGTATGTATATAATACTACTGACAGGTGAGCTGTTATTGCTAGTGGTCGGTGGTAATCCACGCTGGTGGACGTTAATATCCAGCACCGTGACGCAGGCTGTCGTTTATATACAGTCCAGACCAGTTTTAGAATTTTGAGCCTCTATTTAGAGGCTTTTATTTTTTATATTACAGGAAGGTTGCGTTGATATGAATAATGAATTATTAAAAATAGATAGGGAAATAGACATGGGAAAATATTCTTTAAAAGATTTGTTACTATATTTTGAAACTTATGATGGCTACAAATGTGAAATAATAACAGAAAATAGAATTATTAAATTTATATTTGATATTAATTCCTTTCCGCATTTGATAGGAATGCACCATGCATTTAAAGGCAAAAAAAATAAAAATGAATATAAAGGTGCATTGGGAATTGAAAAAATAAAAAAAGAACAAATAACGTATGAGATTCTAATGAAGGGAATAAAAAATAATTCTTCTGGTATTTCCTGGAAGAATATAAAAAACAGAATTAAATTTTTACCAATGTTTTTAAATGAAATTTCAAAATCTGAGTTATTAATTAGAGAAAATAATAGTTTTTGTAGAAATGTTTATTTAAAAGGCAATTATTTCTTATATAGAAGTTTATATCAAAATAATTTTCCTATACTATCTCTAAAAAATGTTAGTCCAAAAACAACGGTAATAGAAACATTTTTTGTAGATAATGATTTAACTTTAATTGGAACACTATGTAAAGAAAAAATTCTTTCTATAAAATTAACTCCACAATCAAAAAAGGTTTTATCAGCGGAAAAATATGTTTCATCTATGTCTTAAATAAAAAATCAAGTTAGGACTGTAACTAAAGAGTGATAATATATTTATCGTTACTATTCACAGCCTTAATAGTAACCTAGCAGATTATTATATACAAACAATTGTTTGAAAAAATAAAAATCGCACTCTTGTGAATTAATTCGTGAGTAAAACATTTACTTTTGTGATTACATATGGTATTATTG
>CAVJSY010000138.1:0-21930 GCA_963652285.1 Oribacterium sp. | reverse complement strand
CAAAATTAAGTTGAACATTACATTTTAGCTGTTCCATTTAACTTTTCAATTAACATATATTAGATATTGTTATCTTTTAGTTGATTTTTTAGGGATTTTATGATACTATATGTGTATAAAAAGTTTGGAGGTATATTGTGATAATTTTTAAGAGTAAGTCTATTGCTAAAAATGTTATGTTTTATTTAGATAAAGATGTTAATGAGTTTAGTGCTGAGGAAATTAGTGGTATTAGGGAGTTATCTGTTGATGGTGGAGAAGAAGTTTTAGATTTATCTGAAACTTTAGTTTTTAATAATATTGAAGAATTAATAATTAGTAATACTTTTTTGAGCAAAAATGATATCTTAGTTCTTGGAAAGTTACCTTTATTAAGAACGATTTATTTTAATAAATGTTTTTTTGAGGATAGTAATGTATTAGATAGTTTAAATATTAAAGAATTAAATTTTTATGATTGTGATATTATTTCTTATTCTTTTCTTAACGATATGAGCTTTTTAGAGAAGTTAAGTATAGTAAATGGAGATGTTAGCTTAAATGATTTTAATGGTTTAAGTGAATTAAAAAAGTTAAGATTATCACATTCTCATATTGATGATATATGTGAATTTGATTTTCCTAAATTAGAAGAATTGTATATAAATGATACTAATATTGTTGATTATAGTATTTTAAATAATCTTAGTAATTTAAGGGTTATTGATTTATCTGATGAGATGTGTGAAAATTGGTCTTCATATGTTGATGATTTGAATAAAAAGAAAGTTTTAGTATTAGAGAATGGCTTTCCTTATAATAGAGGGTAGAGGTGTGAATTATGAATTTTGGTAAGAAGTTTAAATTTGATACATTAGATGAAAATACTATAAATTATATTAATAATATTGCTAATAGTAGTAATGATAATATTTTAATTGAAATACCTAATACTAAGGGTATTAGTAGTGAACTTATAAAGAAATTAAATAATAGAGTATTTATTCGTGTTGCTGGTGGATATACTGATGAAGTTGTAAATAATATGAGAAATGTTGTTTGGAATGGGACTAGTTTTTCTGCATATGATACTTATTATAATTCTGTTATTTATACTAAGAATGAATTAGTCTCTATTATAGAAGAGTTAGAAAAAATTGAGAGTCGACTTGATAGTAAATGGACTGATTTTGAAAAGTTTGCTTCTATATATACTTATTTAAAGAGTGATATTTTTTATGATCCTGATTATGAGGCAAAAAATAAAAAAGGTATAATAGGTGATAAGGATATGAGATCTCTTAGGGGGTTAATATCTAAAAATGCTGTGTGCGCTGGATATGCAATTATATTAAAGGAGATTTTAGATAGACAAGGAATTAAATGTGATTATGCTGATGGAAATGGTCATGCTTGGAATATTGTTAATATGGATGGTAAGGATTATGGTATTGATTTAACTTGGGATAATACTCAATATAGAGCAAAAGGTAATATGAATTCATCTAAATTTTTTGGTCAGAGTCCTTCTGAGTTTGCTAGATGTCATATACCTCGCAAATTTTACAAGCATCAGAATTATGCAAGTACTTTATCAAAGTTTAATTCTAAGGCTGTTGAGAAGGTTATGAAGTCTTTATCTAGAGAAATAGAATATTCAAATAGTACATATAGATGTACTAGAAGTGATAAATCACAATTTATGTTAAGTCAAGCAGGAGAGAAGATTGTTAATGGTATTAAATATTATAGATATATTTATTGTGATATAGATTCTAATGGCAAAGAATTAAATCCTATTATTCTTTATAGTGAGAGTAATGTATTGGGGTTAGTAGAAGCCAAGAAATTTAAAGATAATTATCCTAAGGATGCTTTTAAGGTAATGTTAGATGTATTATTTTCTAAGGAAAATATTAATGATTCATTGAATAGAGGTACTTCTTATATTGGTAAATATAGAAAAGGAGGTAATGGAACTAATACTTTGTTAGTTTCTAATGTTAATGAGATAAAGAAGCCTGATGGTGTTAATAAATTATTTAAGACTAGTAATAGTAAAACGCTAGTTAGAAGTGATGGTACTAGGATTGTTCTTGTTAGAAGTAATAATCTTATTAGTACTCCTTATGGCTATGTATATAAATACATTGTATATGAAATGCTAAAAAATAATAATAAGAGTTATGTTAAGAAGAATACTATTTTTACTGAGATGGATTTATTTAGTGATAATAGAAGAGATATGATTGATAAGTTCTTGAGTAGAAGAAGACTTGATAATATTATGCTTAGATCTGGTGGTTATGTTGGTAGATATGATGCGAATGGTAATTTAGTTAATAATCCTGATATGTTTAATTATTTTAAGATGAATAATAGAATTGATGAGAATGGTAAGATGCAGGTTATGCCTAATGTTGAATTAATTGATTTTGATAAATTGCCTAGTTTAAAGGTTGATTTTAAGACATTACATGATTATGCAATTAAATATTCAGTTGTTTATAATTCTAGTAAAGGTAAGTATTATGCTAAGGATATTAGTACTGGTAAGATAGTTAATGATGATAATATTTCTAATATTGCAATACTTGCTAATATGTGGTTAAGTTATGCAGGTACTTATAGTAATAAGAATGATAAGAGACCTGGAGAAGTTAGTGCTTTTACTTATAATACTTTTAAGATATATGAGATATTTTTAAATAGTATGATTAATGATGTTACTAAGAATGGTGTTATTAATACTGTTGATTTGTTTAAAAATGTTTTAGATAAGTATGGAGATAGTGGTGCTAAAATAATTGTTTCAATGTTTAGTAATCCTAGAAATTGTAAATTAATTAATAATATTATTTGTAATATTTGTAATGTTGTTTCTAAGGATAATGAACCTGTTTGTTTATATAGTTTGGAATATGCTAAAAAATTAATAAATAATAAGAAAAAGTCTGATGAAGTTAATAGGGGGAATAATGGTATGAGTAGAATAGATAAGATAAAAGAATATTATAATTCTGTTAGTAAAGAGTTAAGTGATATAGATAAGAGTGTTTATAATGCTTTGATTAATTTGGTTGATGATAATAATTTTGGTAAAGATGCTATTAATACTTTAGATGGTTATTTACATAATGTTATTGCTAATAAGAAATTAGCTAAATATTTTACTGGTAAGGATAATGATATTATTAATTCTTTTGTATTACCTAGCGGTATTACTGGCAAGGAATTGATCGATGTAATTAGTAAGTATAATGGGCAGATTGGTAGTATTAATTTCTTTGCTAATAGAATAATGAATTCTAAAGCTAAAGTAACTTTTAAAGAGGAAAAGAAAGAAGAATCAGAGAAGAAGGAAAAGATAGAAAAAAAGACAGATAATAAAAAGAAAAATAGTACTGATAAGAAAGAAAGTATTGTTGTTAAGATTAAAAGTATTCCTGATAAATTAAAAGAAAAAGTGAATAAAAAGAAAGCTAGTACTAAGAATGTTAATGTGTTGAAGAAACTAAAAAAACATTTAGATAAGAAAATAGATGATATGAAAAATAAGAAAGGTAGAAGTAAATAATTGTTAACTAATGGTAATGATATGATAATTTTTAATTTATTTGTGATATTATATAGGAGAATAGGAGAGTGTAGTTATGAATGATGAAAAGATGTTATTAGAACAATTAATGAATTTGGAATGGTCGGCTAAGTATGGATATGGAATTGGAGGAGCAGTTCCTGTTGAGCATATAGGTGATGATGGTTTTGTTTTTAATGCTGTTATAAAACAAAGTTCTGAAAGTAACCTTAGAGATATGTTTGATGATAGCGAATTAATTACTAGTGCTGAATTTATTAAGGAAGTTATTAATAATCTTGAGGAAAAACAAAATCGTATTAATGAACTTACTGAGTTTTTAAGTAATTATCCTGAAGTAACTGTTTTTCCAAGAGAAAGAAATGAACTTCTAAGGTTAAAAGAAGAAGTTAAATTTTTAAATGATATAGTTGATAGATTTTCTTTGAATGTTATTTCTATAATTAATAAGAAAAGTGCTCAATGTGATTTAAATGATTATGATAATTTAAAAATGGCTAATTATGCTGCTAGAGAAAAGGTTACTAATTTGTTAGATGCTTTAATTGTACTTCCAAAGTATGATAAAGTTAATAAGTATTTGGATTTAAAGCGAAGATTAGATAATAGAATGGTTGCTGTTCCTTTGTTAGATGAAAAAATTCAAGAATTAAATGATTTACTTTTTAGTATTAGACAAGATGGAATAAATATTCCTAGTAATTTAAAGTATGATAGTAATGAGTTAGAATCTTATAGGAGAAAAACTAATCCATCACCTAGTCCTAGTCCAAATCCAAATTCTGAGCCTGATAAAGATGATTGGAGAAAAAAAGCAGAAAAAGATTGGATAGATGCTAGTGATGATGCCCGTAAGAGACATGAAGAAGCAGAGGAAGCAAGAAAAGAGCAAGAAGAAATAGAAAAGGAATTAGAGAAAAAACAATTACAACCAAGTCCTAATCCGAATCCTCAACCAACTCCAGAAAGAAAATTTGAATCTTGGAAAGATCCTGATTTTTCTGATTGGTATAAAAAGAATCGTGATGCTTTTGAAGAAAGACGTGCAAGAAAAGAGCAAGAGGAAATTGATAAACAATTAGAAAGAGAAAGACAAATGAGACAAAAAACTTTTAATATGATTCCTGGATCTTTTGATATGAGCAATGCAATGAATTATAATAATTCTGCTATGGCTTTATTATCTGGAATAGAGCCTAATGATAGAACGAGAGTAGGAGATAAAGTTTATAATTCTAGAGTTTATAAGAAAGTTGTTACTAAGATAACTTCTATACCTGATAGGATAGCTGGTAAGATTGCTAATAAATTAAACAAGCGAAAAATTAATAGTAAAAATCCTAAAGTTGTTGATAGAATGAAAAATATGAGACAAAAATTTAGAGATAAATTTACTAATGGTATTTCTTTTAGTGATAATAATAAAGTTATAAAATACTATAATGAAATTGTTGATCTTGATGAATCTAAACAACTTGATAATGCTATTGATTATAATCCTGGATATTATAGAGATATTTGTAATTATATTTTAAATAGTGGATCAAATGATTTTTCTGAAGAAGAAATAAAATTTATTGAAAAAGTTAGAGATGAAGCAATTGAAATTGTTAGAACTAAGTTTAGTGGAAAGGGACGTAGCTAGTATGGAAAATAAGATTATTGTATTAGATGATGGTAGTCAATATTGTATTTTAAATGAAACAACATTTAAAGATAAGAGATATTGTTGTGGCGTTGAATACTATGAAGATAAGGAAGATTTAGGGGAAGATTATATTATTTTTGAAGAAGATTTAAGTGGTAGTTCTTTAGTGCTTATTAGAGTTGATGATGAAGAATTGGCTGATTACATTTTGTTTAAAATAGCTGAAGAAAATGATGAAAAAGAAAAAAATCAATAAAATAATTAATAGTTTTATTTGATGTTATTGACAAATCATAAAAAATATTATAGAATTTTATGTATGTAAGGAGGAATTAAATATGTATTTTTTATTCAATTATTGTGGTGAATTAGGACCAATTATTAAACTTTTAAAATCTGTATTTACTTTATTACAATGGGGTATTCCTATAGTATTAATATTGTTTGGTGCGATTGATTTAGGAAAAGCAGTAATGGCAAGTAAAGAAGATGAAATGAAGAAAGCTCAAGGAACTTTAATTAAGAGAGTTGTTTATGCTGTATTAATATTTTTCTTATTTACTATTGTAACATTAGTTATAAATATGGTTAGTGATTCAAGAGATGGAGACAGTAAAGATGTTAACACTACTGATATAGATTGGGCTAAATGTTGGACAGATGCTTAATAAAGAAAAGTTAGTTATATTGCTAACTTTTTTTGTATATCAAAAAAAGTTAAAATTATTTATAATATTTTATTTTCAAATATTAGGAATATGTGCTATAATATTTTTATATTGAGTTAGTTTTTTGTGTGAGGTGTCTTAATATGAAAAATAGAAAAATTATTTATATTATTTTAATTATATTATTTAGTTTTATTTATATGGATGGAGTTAGTGCAACAACTTCTAAAGTTTGTAAATATTCTAAGAGTGGTAAATACGATGTTTATCTTTATCAGACTTCAGAAGGTAATCATTATGTATATAAAATGAGTAGTGATGGAAATAATCATGAGATATATAATGCGTCTTTGAAATCTGATATAAGTGATTTTTCAGAATGTCCTAAGTATATGCAGGTTTATAGTGGTGATACGAAGTTTGGATTTACTGATGATAAACATTGGAATAAACTTGATTATAGTAATATTGATTATAATGATGATAAAAATTATACTTCTTGGGAATGTAGTTATGATAATGTAGTTGTAAATCAAAATATAAAAGGATTAATTAGTTATACTATTGATGGTAAATCTGTTACTAATAATTATTTATTATTTTATGGTTATTCTTTTAATAGTGGAACTTGTCCTGGATATTTTGCTTCAAATGCTTATAAATATGATGACTCAAAATTGGTTTTTTATAAGGATAAAAGCGTTATTGAGAATATGGGAAATGACCCAACTAATGGGTATACTGTCGCTGTAGATATGTCATCTGGTGAAATTTCTGAAAATGGTGATGTTAACACGTCTTGTTCAAAAGATGGTACAAATTGTAAATATGCTTCTAATTTGAATAATAATTCAAATGTTATGATTTTTGAAAATGTTGGATATTGTTCTAAATTAGATTTGGCTAAAGATTATTCTAAGCCAGATGCATTTGAATGTGTTAGAGATATGGGTTCTAAGGTCGATTTAAGGTTTATAAATTCATCATATATGATTTTGACTTATAATTCTTCTACTGGATTACCAGTATATGTTTATCTTCCTACTAGTAGTGATACTGATAATGCTATAAAAAGTAGAATTTCAGAATATAAAAGTGGAAAAGCCCAAATAGCTTATGTTGCTGAATTCTTTGATCAGTATACTTATGATGAAGTTTCAGCTTTACAATCATTTAGTGAATGCAATAAAAAAAGTAGTGATGGTGAAATAAAAAAGTATTGTCGTATTCAAAGCGAACTTGATTGGTTTAATTTTACTGATGGTATTAATGCTAATGAGTATGATACTGAACCTGTTTTTTGGAAAAAGTATGGTTTATCTTTGTCTTCTTTGGATGAAAGCAAGGCTGATCATCCTGATGGTGTCACCGATGATACTCATTATGATAATCCTGATGCAAATGCTGTTTATTTATGTACATATAATGATGGAAATATGGTGATGAGAGTTAAAACAACTACTAATGATTCAAAAGTTTCTATTTATTTTCCAAATAATACAACTACTTCATCTGCCTTTTATAGGTATAAAATTGGTGAAGGGACTGATAATGCAATTTCTTGGATTGGGGCTGAGAATCATTATAGTTCTGTTGAATCTGGAAATAGTGGAATATTTGAATCTGATTTGTCAAATAAGGTATGTCCTAAGCAGGTAAATTTTGATTCTTCTGGAAGAAGTACAACTATATGTTATCAGGAATCTGATTGTGATGGAGTTGGTGGTTATGAAGGCAAGAATCCTGTTTGGTCTTTAGGAACTGATGATGAAATTAGCAATGATACTGAGTTTAATGATTGCACAGAACTTATAAGTGGTGATTTAAGAAAAATTCTAAATAAGTATTTTCTTGCATTTCGAATAATTGTTCCTCTTCTTGTACTTGGCTTAGGAAGTATTGATTTTGCAAAGGCTGTTTTTGGTAGTAAAGAAGAAGATATGAAAAAATATCAAACTTCTTTTGTTAAAAGATTAATTGTTGCAGTTGCAATATTCTTTATACCTACTTTTGTTAATTTGTTATTAGATGTTGCTAATACTGTATGGGGATGGAATTCTGGAACTTGTAATATTGAAAATATAGATGAATAGGAGGTGTTTAGCATGTATTTTGGTTTATGGATTACAGATAAGTTGCTTGAAGGTGGTATGTCATTAGTTAGATGGGTAATGTTTCAATTTTCAACTTTATTTTATCAATTAATTATTTTCTTTTATGATATATTTATAAGACTTGGTACTGCAGAAATTTTAACTACTAGTCAAGTTGAAAAGATTTATTCAAGAGTAACTTTATTATTAGGTGTTTTTATGCTTTTTAAATTATCTTTCTCATTTGTTCAATATTTGATTAATCCTGAAACAATGAGTGATAAGAACAAAGGTGCTGGTAAAGTTATTACTAAAGCTGTTATTGTTGTTGCATTATTAGGTTTTACTCCTTTTATTTTTAGACAGACTTATAATTTACAGAATGCTTTAGTTGAAAGTAATGTTTTAGGAAAAATTATATTAGGTACGAGTAGCGCTAATGATAATGTTAGTAATTTTGGTAGCAAATTAGCATCTTATACGTTCTTTAGTTTTTATTCCTTTTATGATGGTGAAGAGTGTGAAGCTGCTGATATTGAGGATATGCAAGATGAAGTAGAACTTAATCATAGTTTTGAATTAGCTAATGATTGTTTAAATGAAAAAGGAAATTCAGAAAAATTTGCTGTGTATTTTCCTGGACTTGGTCTTTTATGTTTAGCTGTTGGAATTTTTCTTTTATATATTATATTATCGTATTGTATTAGTGTTGGTATGAGAACTATACAACTTGCATTTTTACAATTAATAGCACCTATACCTATTTTATCTTATTTAGGTGAAGATAAAGATGGGGCGTTTTCTAAATGGGTTAAGCGTTGTATATCTACTTTTATTGATTTGTTTATTAGAATTGCAATTATATATTTTGTTGTATATATAATTAATTTACTTATTTCTGATTCCGATTCTTATTATTGGTTATTAGCTTCTACTGGTAATCCAACAGGTAGAACTAAAAAATGGCTTATAATTGTTATTATATTAGCACTTTTAATGTTTGCTAAAAAAGCGCCTGAATTAATTAAAGAAATATTACCACAAGGTATTGGTAGCAATATAGGATTTGGATTTAGTAAGAATCTTAAAGATGCTTGGGGTATAGCAAAAAAGCCAATTGGAATCGCTGGTGGGGCTGCAATCGCTGGAAGTATGAGATTGGCAAATGCAGTTGGTACTGCAAGAACTAATAAAGATAGGGACAAGGCAGCTTTACGTCGAAATACTTTTGCTGATTATAAAAATAGAGAGTCACAAATACTTAGTGATCTTAATTCTGGAATTTTATCTAAAAGAGAAGCACGTAGGGCTATGAATAAATTAAATCGTGATTATTCTACTAGAAAAGCAATGAAGAAAAATGGTGTTGATGATGCTCTAGCTAATCAAGTTGCAAATCGCAGTTGGCAACTTTCTAGAAACAATATGCTTCGAGGTATTGGATCTGGTGCTTTTAGAACTGCTACTGGAATTGTTAGCGGCGGCATTAAGGGGTCTAAAGGCTCTTTAAAAGGTGTTATTGATGATAACTTTCAAAAAAATTACAACTATTCAAAATTTGCTGCTAGTGGTGCTGGATTAATTGATCTTGCAAAGGAATATATGGCTGGTATAACTGGTCATGCTACGTTTGGTACCAATGCTTATTATGGAAATTTGAAGTATGATATTGAAAATGGTCGTAAAACCTTAAAAGATAATATTCAAGGTGCTCAGGATGCAAGAAAATTTGCTGATAGTTTAGATGGTGCTTTTGAAAAAACAATTAATAAATCTACTTCCGAAGGTTCCCTTGCTAATAAAATTTCTATGAGTTATAGAAATAAGCAAGCTGAGGTTGATAGAATAACAAACATTAGCCAGAGTGGCGATAAAAATTTAGCTCTTGAATATTTAGAAAATAAAGGTCTGGTTACTTCATTTGATGGTGGATATATTCAAGGAAAATTGGATTCTTCTACTATAACTGACTTAAATTCTAAACTTGCACAGACATTACAAATTCGTGGTGGAAAGAATAATATTTCTCAAGAAGATTATAATAAAATTGTTTCAAATATTTTGAAATCTAATGGTAATAATAGTGTTGTGACTGATTTATTTATTTCTGAGCAACTTTCGGCTCAGAGTGCAAAACTTTCTCAAGATAAAATTAATTTGGAAAGTGCCTTAAAAATTGCTTCATCTACTGCCTTAGCTTCATCTACTATTAAAGAAATGGCAAAAAATCACACGCTTGCTTCTGACATAACTGATTTTGATATTTCTACAAGTTCTTACAAAAGTGCATGGAATGAAACTGTTACAAGCTCAATTTTAGCGAGAAGTTCTGAGTTGTTAAGTGATGATATTATGTCTAAAGTTTCTAATCGTTTAAGTTTTAGTGATTATGTTATTGCTGATGAAACTTTAAAAAGCAATGGTTTTAGTAATAATTTAAGTGAATCATTAACTAAAACTTTGTTTATCAAGGATTCTAGTGGTAGTAAGCATAAGTATGTGATAAAAGATGATGATACTATTATTGATGAATCTGGAAATTCTTATAATGAATCTAATTTTATGAGCCATATTAAGGCTATAAGCGGTAGTAATGAAACATTAATTGATAATATTAGAGAAAATAAAGTTTTGGCTTCTGCATATGAGTCAGCATTACAAAAAGATTATATTTCCGCTAAACAAGGTGAAGATTCTCAAATTTCTGCTATTCTTACTGGGTTTGGCAATAGTGATGCTGTATCTCAAGCATCTGCTGCATCTCATCATGTTGATCATGTTAAAGCTTTGGACGAACTTAACAGAAATGTTACAGTTTCTGGTGTTGGTGGTTCTCCTCCAGGTCCAGGTGGTCCTCCTCCAGGTCCAGGTGGCCCTCCTCCGGGTCCGGGCCCTCGTCCATAATGAATAATATTTATTTGATATAAAAAGGAGTGTGATACTTAATGAATGGTGGTTATTTAGTTCCTGCTAATGCTAAACGTGGTACATTAATATTAAATATATTTAGACCTTTTGATTTGATAATGTTTGCTAGTGGTGTTGTGATTTCTATGTTACTTTTGGCAATATTTCCTGGTTCTGATATATTTTGGGTAATTATATTTTGTTTACCTGCTGCGATAACTGGGTTATTGGTTGTTCCAATACCTAGTTATCACAATGTATTATGTGCTTTACAGAGTATATTTGGATTTTATAATTCTAGGAGAAAATATATATGGAGAGGTTGGTGTTTTTATGAGCAATTCAAAGACAACGAAAAGTCAAAGTAAGTATACTGAGGATTGGGTTCCTGTTAAATCTATTGAGAATGGTTGTATTGTTCTTGATAATAAGATGAGAGTTACTGGTGTTAAGATAAGACCTAGAAATATTTTTATATTGGATCAAGCTACTCAAGATTCTGTAATTATTGCTTTAAAGAATTTTTATAATACTGTTGATTTTGAATTTTGGTTAATATGTGCTGATAGGCCTGTTGATATTAGTAGTTATTTGGCTAGGTTACAATTGTTATACAATCAAACAGGTAGTACTGCTATAAGGAAGTTAATTATGCAAGATATTGATAAGGCTAATAGTTTTATGGATAATAATATAACTGATACTGAATATTATATTTTGTTTAAGGAAAAAAATCTTGATTTGATTCAAAAGAAATTGAGAACTTTGATTACTGGTCTTGCTAATGCTGGGTTAGATAGTGCTCAAACTTCTAATCAAGATTTAAGAATTGTATTGGATAATTTCTTAAATAGTGGAATGAATACTAATTTTGGAACGGTGGTGAGTAATAATGGCTAATGGATTTTTTAAATCAGAGATAGCTCCTAAGGGTATTGAGTTTCATCCTGCTGATTTTGTTATTAGTGATAGGTATGCTACTATATTAACTGTTATTTCTTATCCTAGGTATATTTCGCCGGGTTATTTATCTAATATTACTAATATGAGTGGTGTTAAGTTAGTTATTAAACATATTCCTGTTCCTTTTTCTACTTTATCTAAGATGTTAAATAAAGAGATAATGGATTTAAAAAATAAATATCAAGATGAGAGAGATTTAACAATACAAGAAAGAATAAGACAAGATGTTGATAGTTTGGAATATTTTATTCAACAATTTACTGCTAGTCAGGCTAAGGTTTTTGATTTTCAAATGCATATTATGGTTACAGCGGATACTAAAGAACAATTAGATAATAGAAAATTATCTTTAAAGAATTTTTTGGATGCTATGGAAATGAGAGCTGTTCCTTTAAGATTTGAACAAGAAAGAGTTCTTAAGAGTATGTTGCCTATTTTTGATAATCAAATTATTGAGAGTAGAATTGGTACTCCTATGCCAGCGCCTACTATGGCTGCTATGTATCCTTTTATATTTGATACTATAAAGGATGAGGGATTATCTACTTTATTGGGTGTTGATTTTTCTGGTGGTGTCGTATTATTTAATCAATTTTTATATCAACTTAGAAAAGAAAATAATAGAAATAATGCTAATATGATTATTATGGGTACTTCTGGTAGTGGTAAGAGTACAGCTGCTAAGTTAATGTTAAGGAGTCATATTAGGAATGGTTATCAGATTGTAGCTATAGATCCAGAGGGTGAAATTACTGAGATGACTCAAATGTATGGTGGAGAAGTAATTGATCTTGGTTTAGGTGGAGCATATGGTTTGATTAATCCATTTGATGTTGTAATAGATGCATCTGAAGATGAAATTCAAAATGGTTTAGGATATACTGTTTTAAATAAGACTTTGCAAAACTTAAAAGCATTTATGAAGTACTATTCTCCTGATATTGAAGAAGATGTTTTAAATATGTTTAGTGAAATTGTACAAGCTACTTATGCTAGATTTGGTATAACTTTTAATAGTGATTTTTCTAGATATACTGTTAATGATTTTCCTACTTTTAGTGATGTATATGCTACTATTGCTGGTAAACTTACTTCTATGACTGAAAAAACTAGGGAAAGAGATATTATGGAGAGATTGGAGATAAAAGTAAGACCTTTTGTTAATGAATTAAAATATTATTTTAACGGTCATACATCTATTAATAGTGGTAGTGATTTCCTTGTATTTAATATTAAGGAACTTATGAATGGTGATATAAATGTTAGGAATGCATTATTATTTAATGTTTTGAAATATGCTTGGGGATTATGTTTAAATCCTGCTGTTAATACAGTTTTGTCTGTTGATGAGGCTCATGTATTATTATCTGCTAAGAATACTTTAGGTGCTGAATTTTTAGCACAGGTTCAAAGACGTGCTAGAAAATATAATACTGGTACTATGATTATTACTCAACAACCTAGTGATTTTGTTGGGCAAGATATAATTACTCATGGTAAGGCTATTTTTGATAATTCTTCTTATTATTTAGTAATGAATTTAAAGAAACAGGCTGTTGATGATTTAGCAATGTTGATTGACTTAAATGATAATGAGAAAGAAAATATTAAAAGATATAATCAAGGTGATGCATTATTTGTTTGTGGTAATAGAAGAATGCAAATAAATGTTGTTGTTAGTGAAGAAGAATTAGAATCATTTGGTTCTGGTGGTGGCTTTTAATATATAATTTAATTTATTTGAAGTGAGGTGAGTATTGTGGATTATGATGATAATGAATTTGAAGAACCTATCGAAGAAGAAAATCCTAGTACATTAGATTCTGTAAGTCGATCTGCAACTCACGTTGCTGGTAAAACTGCGGCTGATGCAATAGCTCCTGGTATTGGTGGTAAAATATACGAAGTTGCTAGTAATACTGAATTAGGTAGAGCTTTGGAGGAGAAGGTAGCTAAGAGATTTAGTTTTAAAATAAAGTTAATTATTGGATGTACTTGCTTTCTATTTTTTCTTTTGTTTTTTGTTATATTTGCTGTTCTTATAAGTGATGAAAGTAGTTCTGATGGTGATAGTAGTATCTGTACTACTTTACCTGCTATTGATAATGTATGTAAATCTATAACTCCTAGTGGATTTGCTACTATGTCTGTTGATGAATACGTTGCTGGAGTAGTTGCTGCAGAGGTAGGTGGAATGAAGGATGAAGGTTTTAATACCTATAAAGCTGCATCCGTTGCTGCTAGAAGTTATGCATTAGCAAATGCTACTAAAGATGGTAACGGAAATTGTGCTGTTCCAGTTGGGCCTTCATTTCAAGCTTTTATTGAAACTACTAATGAGGATATTATAAGTGCTGTCAATGAAACTTCTGGTGTTGTGTTAGTTAAAGATAATAATATTGTATCTTCTCAATATGATGCATTATGTATTGAAAGTGAAGATTCTATTAATTATTATTTATGTCAAGGTGGCGAAGGTGAAGAACATTTGATGGTACCTAGAACATGGCTTGAAGGTGTAAGGAGTTCTGATTATATTTCTTCTATGCGTGGTCAAGTTCATGGTAATGGTATGAGTCAAAATGGTGCTTGGTATCTTGCTACTGATAGAGGTTGGGATTATACAGAGATATTAAATTATTTTTATGGTGATGAAGGTATTACTTTAGCTTCTATTAATGGTGCTACTAGTAATTGTTCTAGTAGTAATAATGGTAGTTTGTCACCTTTAGATAGTTATAATTTGGGCCATAATGGTTTAAATGTTTTAGATAGGACTTTAACTTCTTCTGAAATTGATGAGTTAAATAGTTATATTAATAGTGAAGTTGATAAAGCTGGTTATGGTACAGGTGCTGGTGTTGCTGCTGCTGGACAGGCTTTAACATATTGGTTAGAAACAAAAGGTTATTATTTACAATATCGTTGGGGTGGCGGTCATGGTAGTAGTGCTGATAGTGGTGGAACTTTTGTTGGTGTTAATCCTAATTGGGGAAGTACTGCTTTTGGTGTTGATACTAATAATGGTTCTGTTTCTAGAAGATATTGGGGAATGGATTGTTCTGGATTTGTAAGTTGGGCTACTAGAACTGCTTGTTTACCTAGTGGATTTAATGATTTAGCAGGTTCTTGGGCTGATTCTAGGGGTACTAGTATAAGTCTTAGTGATTCTAAACCTGGAGATGTAATTGATTGGTCTACTCACGTTCAATTAATTGTTAAAAATAATGGTGATGGTTCTGTTATTGTTGCGGAAGCAGCAGGTAGTAGTACAAGTGGTTTAGTATTTAGTTTAATTTCTAATCCTGGTGGTAATGTTGTTGATATGACTGATTGGTATAGTAATCATTGTGCTACTAGTAGATAGGAGGATTCTGATGAAATATAAGTATATAATTATATGTTTGTTTGTTTTGCTTTTTTGTTCAGGATGTTCTGTTACTTATAATTTAAATATTGATTCTAAGATTAATTTTGAGGAATTAGTTTCTATTGATTCTATAACAAGTTCTGATATTAATTCTATTTCTGAATATAATCAATTTATGCCTATTGATTATTATGCTGATGATAGTTCTGTTTTTAATACTAAAAAAGATGATGTAGAATATTATGATATTAATAAAAATGATGATAATAGTAAGATAGAATTTAGTTATACTTTTGATATAGATAAGTTTAATAATTCTATGATCGCAAGAAGTTGTTATGAATATGTAACTGTTATGAATTCTTTTAATAAGGATAATTTGAGAGATGAGTTATTGATATCTACTAGTAAGAAGTTTTTATGTTTTAATAATTATAATAATTTAGATGATGTAACTGTTAATATTACTACTAAAAAAGAGGTTTATTCTAATAATGCTGATAGTGTTAATGGTAATACTTATACTTGGTATATTAATAAAGATTCTAAAGATGATGCTTCTATACAAATGGTTATAGATTCTGAGATTGTTGATGAAGGTATTCCATTTTGGGAAGAGAATTTATTATCTATAATTGTTTGTTTTATATTAATTATTAGTGGCATTTTATATCTTTTTATAAGGAGACATAGTAATAAAGTTAATAAAATATAGGTGAAGTAACTCACCTTTTTTTCTTTTTTGTATAAAATAATGTGAAAAGAAGAAAAGGAGGAATGTAAATGGGTAATTGTGGATCTTCAGCTGCTATTGTTTTAGTACTATTTATTTTATTAATCATCATACTTGGTGCATGGATTTAATTTGTTTATAAGGAGGTGAAAATATGAATACTTCTAATTGTTGTGGTTCTAATACTAATACTAATTCTTCTAATGGTAGTGGTTTTCTAATAATTGTTGTTTTATATATATTACTTGCTATTATACTTGGTTCTTGTTTATTTTAATTTTAACTATCCTTTTGGATAGTTTTTTGATTGATTAATTTTAGATGTTATGATAGAATTATTTTAATGATTTGAGGTGTTTATAATGTCTAGTAATGGTAATAAGGGAAAATTTAGTGATAGATTGAAAAGAATGAAATTATTTAGATATGCGAAGAAGTTTAAGTTGAAGGTTAAAGGATTATCGTTAGTTAAGTCTGATGTGGTAGAGAAAAAAGTTATTAATGGTGCTGCTGTTACTATTGCTTTTGTTGGTAATGGTATTAATAATGTTATAAATCAAAAAGAAAAAGAAACTGTTGATAATGATAAAATTAATAATAATAATGATTTTAATATAGTTAATAAATATGATTTAGAAAATAAAAATCAACAGAAAACTGTTGATAATGATGAAAGTATTTTTGATATAGAAAATGAAGCTGTTGAAAATAGTAATTTAAAAAATAAAGCGATTTCTGCTGCTAGTGTGGGTGCTGCGGTTGTTGGTGCGGTTGGTGTTAATTTATTAGGAGGCAACTCTTTTAAAAGTGATAGATTAAATTCTAATCTTTCTTTTGATAAGTCTGTTGATAATATTAATAATAATAAAGAAAATGATGATAATTTATCTAGTGAATTTGAGAAGAAGGAACTTTCTTTTGGTGATCAGTCTAAGAGAAGTTTTAAACAAGTTTTTAAGAGTGGTAATGATATTATACTTGTTGATAAGATAAGTGATAAGGATATTTTTAATGGGGATAGAAAAACGTATTTGGCTGCTCAAATTATTAAAAAGACTAAAGATGAATTTGAAAAAAAATTAAGCGAGCTTGAAGTTTTAGAAACTGAGTTATATATTTTAAATGAGAAAAATGAAAATGAGTTGGATTTAGAAAAGTGTAAAAACATTAAGAAAGAAATAGAGGATGTATTAGATAAAATAAATCATATAATTGAACAATATAACATATATAAGTATAATCAATTACTTATTAATACTATAAATATTGATGATCATAGTTTAGCAGATGATATTTGTGAATTTAAAGATTTATATGATGGTGCTGAAATTCAAAGAAGGTTAGCAAGTGATTATGATTTAGTTTGTATGTATCAATCTTTTTATGATAATTTAGAGAATATTAAATCTGATTTTGATGAAGTTTGGAAGAATAATGAAGATAAGGTAATTGATTATGAAAAAAGAGATAAAAGATATGAAAAAATCAATGAAAGTGTAGTGAATATTGATAAGTTTAATAAAGATTGTGAGTATTTTGCTGATGTCCAAAATAAATATATTTCTGATATAAAATCTAAGGTTTCTAAGATAGATGTTGATAAGGTTATTAATTATAAACTTAGAGGATTTGGTAATTTGGTTGGTGGTAGTTTAATATTCTTATCTAATTTATTTAGAAGACCTTTTTCATCTACTTTGGGTGGGATTGCTTATCAGACTTATACTGCTAATATGATGGTTAACAATTTGCGAAATGCTTTAAGGTTAGAGAGAATTACTAATACTATTTATAGTGTGGAGAATATGCAATCTGAATTGGATAAGAGAATGGAGAATATTGATTATAATTCTGATTGTATAAGTGATTCTTTATCTAATGTTGATAAATTAAGAAAGGAATTTATGGAACAATATAATTATGATATTCCTGGTTATAATGATACTTTAAGTAAAATTAATGAAATTGAGATGATGCTTAATAATAATCAAGTTAAGTTAAATACTATCAAGAATAAGTTAAAGATAAATAAAAAGCTTAATGCAAATGCTTTACATAGGGCTAGAGTATTAGAAAAAGAGTCAAAACCAATTGTTGAGAGATTATAAAAAAAAAGAACTTTTTGTTCTTTTTTTATTCATATTCTTTACAATATGTTTCGTATTTTTCTTTCATTTCAGTATCACTAAATTCTAATTTGTTTTCTTTACGTAAATTAATTAGTGCTTTATAAGTTATATTTTGATCTTCACTTTTTTTACTAGATACTAGATTTTCTATTATTGTGTCTTTTACTTTACTAAGTTTTGGTGCTTTCTTTTGGTCTAATTTATATATTACGTGATATCCATATGAAGTTTTAACTGGTTCTTTACTGAATGAATTTTCATCCATATCTTTTATTGCTGTTAGGAAGTTAGTTTCTAATGATGCATCCCAAGATTGATATCCAAGATCTTCGTATGTAACTTGATCTTTATATTCTTTTTGAATGTCTTCCCAAGAAGTTCCATCATTAATTTTTTTGATTATTTCTTCTGCTAATGCTTTTGCTTCATCATCTGATAATCCGTCTTCACTATCATCATCTGAACTTACTTTAACTAAAACGTGTTGACAGTTTATATCACCAAATACATTTTCATCATAATATTTTTGAATTTCATCATCAGTTAAATTATCTTCTATATATTCTTCTGTATATTTTGTTTTGCGATAATCTAATTTTAAATATTCTAAATATTTATCATAACTTGCAAATCCCATTTTTTCTAGTAATTCATTTTCATCAGTGATATCTGTGTAGTATTGTTTATACATATTTAGGTAATATTCTGCATTTGAATTAACTTTATCTGTCATTGTATCATCTTCTTTGTATTTTTTTGTTAAGATGATATTGTCAATTTTATCAAGTAAAACATTAATAGGGTATTGACTTTTCATATCTTCATATAATTCGTCTGCTGTTACGTTTTTGCCACTTATTGTTGCTATAGGTTGAGTTCCATCTTTTAAAGTTGCAATTCTATCTGGCATAAATATAAACATTATTAGTAATCCTAAACATAGTCCACCAAGAAATCCGTATACTATTTTTCTTCTTTCATCATTTGCAATTCTTGTGAAGAAATCTTCTTTATTGTTTTTTTGTTTTGTAATATTATTTTTCTTTTTTGTTTTTTCTTCGATTTCTTTAATTTTATCTTTTGCTTTTTCTTCTTCTTTTTTAGTAATTACTTTTTCTTCCTTTACTTCATTTTTGTTTTTTACTTCTTTTTTTGTTTCAACTTTAGCAGTTGTTTTAGTTGCTTTAGGTTTGTTTTTATTTGAATTTGTTTTAGTACTTTTTGTAGTACTTTTTTTATTTTTTTCTTTATCCATTTGTATCCTCCTCTCTAAAGCACATTAATATAATAGCAAAAATGCTATCAAATTACAATAATTAAAACAAAAAAACGAATAAAACTTTGAATATAATAACATCTAAGTAACAAAAAGGGGTTAAAATATTAAAATTTAATTGATAGTTTTGTTTACTTATGTTATAATATCTTTGATTTAAAAATTCTGTTGGGAGGAATGATTCTATGAAATTTAGTGCTGATCCTAAGGATATGAAAATATTTGGAGTTTTTTGTGTCTTTTTATTATATTTATGTGCTGTGTGCGTTCTTAATATTCATTCTTTAGCTACTACGCAGTCACTTTATGGATTGCTTCCGTTTGAGGCATTTACTGGTCAATATATTGGAGCAACATTTTTATTATTTATTTGTGCTTTAGCAGGTGTTCTTTTTTCTGTTAAATCTTATATTTTTGAAAGAGAAAAAGGCTTTGGATTTGGAGCTAAGAAAGATAAGGGTGGATATTCTAGATGGTGTAAGGATAATGAGATGAAGAAGACACTTAATGAAATTGATCCTTCTTTGAGTCATATTGATCATGCTGGTATTGCTATTATTAATAATGGCAAAAGGGTTTGGGTAGATGATGGTGAAGCTCATAACTTAATTATTGGTGCTACTGGTAGTGGTAAAACTCAGGCTGTAGTATTTCCTATGATTAAAATTTTAGCCAAAGCTGGGGAATCTATGGTTTTAACAGATCCTAAGGGTGAACTTTATGAGGGAACTGGGGAAATGCTTAGAGAATATGGCTATAATGTTATTATATTAAACTTTCGTGATCCTCAAAAAGGAAATGCTTGGAATCCAATGAATTTACCATACCAATTATATAAAGATGGTAATATTGATAAATCTATTGAGTTACTTGATGACTTAGCTTTAAATATTTTATATGATGAAAAGAGTAGTGGTGATCCATTTTGGCAAAATTCTGGTGCTGACTATTTTAGTGGTCTTGCTTTGGGATTATTTGAGGATGCTAATGAGGATCAAGTTAATTTAAATAGTATGAACTTGATGTCTAGTTTGGGTGAAGAAAGATTTGGTGGGTCTAATAATAACTATATTAAGGAATATTTTAATGCTAAAGATCCTTCTAGACCTGCTTATGTAAATGCTAGTGGTACTGTATTTGCACCTGAAGAAACTAAGGGTGGAGTTTTATCTACTTTTAAACAAAAGGTTAAATTATTTTCTTCTCGTGATAATTTATCAGAAATGCTTGCTTATAGTGATTTTGATATGAAAGATATTGGTAGAAAGAAAACTGCTGTATTTATGATTGTACAGGATGAAAAAAAGACTTTACATCCACTTGCTACAATATTTATTAAACAATGTTATGAAACTTTGATTGATGTTGCACAGGAGTGTGGTGGACATTTACCTTTTAGAACTAATTTTATCTTGGATGAGTTTGCTAATATGCCACCTTTAAAGGATGTTACGACTATGGTTACAGCTGCTCGTAGTAGACATATTAGGTTTACATTTATTATACAGAACTTTGCTCAGTTGACAAAAGTATATGGTAAAGAGGATGCTGAAACTATTAAAGGTAACTGTAATATTTTATATTTGATTAGTAGTGAGCTTCAGGCTTTGGAAGAATTGTCTAAGATGTGTGGTGAAGTTAAATCTAAGGAAAAAGAAAAAACTTCTTCAACTCCACTTGTAACTGTTAGTGATTTGCAGAGATTACCTAAGGGAGTTGTAATTGCAATTAGACTTAGAATGATGCCTTTTAAAACTAAACTTGCTTATGATTGGGAAATGAATAAGAATGGTTATTGGGGTAAAAATTATGGTAAAGCAACTCTTCCTGAAAGAGAGAAGAGAGAAGTTAAATTATTTGATATAAGAGAATTTGTTAAGGCTCAAAAACAAGCTAAGACAGCTGAAGCGATGAATGGTGTTAATGCATCACCATTTGGCGGAATGCCTGGAATGGGATTACCTGGTATGGGGATGCCTAGTATGGGTGGTATGAGTAATCCATTTATGTCTTCACCATCTGGTAGTAGTCCTTTAGGATCTATATTTGGTGCCTCTAGTAATGGTTCTTCAGATGATTCAATTAATGTTGATGATCTAGTTAAGAGAATAGATGCTAAGATAGCAGAGTTAGAGGCTGAAGAACAACAAGAGAAAGAAAATGAGAAAAAAGGAATTTCTTCTGATAATAATGATGTTAAGGATGCAGACATTGTTCAAAAAGATAGTTCAATGTACGAGGATGGAACTAGTGATGATGCTTTCTTTGATGATTTCTTTAGTGATGATTAGGATAGATTTTTATAATTTATTCTTTTTTTATATTTTAAATTCTACTTATAGTTTATTTGTTTGTTTATAGTTAATTTAATATTATATTTTATTTTTTTTGGTTTATAATTTTAATAGAGAGATAATTTTGTAGGTGTAACCTCCACAACTTTATATGTTGAGGAGGTGAGATGATGAGAGCATATAATTTTAAGAATACAAAGAAATGGAATACTTAGTCTTCACATTTTTAATACTAGTTGTAATTTTATTATTAGTAGTATCACTTGCCATTA
>CAVJSY010000137.1:0-5584 GCA_963652285.1 Oribacterium sp. | reverse complement strand
GAAAATTCTAATAGTGATATTAGAAGCATGCGATTTTAAATCGTGTGAGGTTCACTTAAGTTATAAGGTATGCTATAATCTAGTTGTTGGAAGTTATTAGTATTAGAAATAAAGAAGTAGTTATTATATTTATTTTTATAGAGAGTTAGTGGTTGGTGGAAACTAATAATGTATAATAATGAATTACATATTTTTAGCTAATCGGTTAAGAGCCGTTATGAAATTAAGAAAATAAAAGGATGGTACCGTCGCTTAGACTCCTTTGTGGTATCATCTTTTTTTGTTAGGAAAGAGGTAAGATAAATATGACATTTTTTGAAGAATTAAAATGGAGAGGACTTATTAAGGATGTTAGTAGTCCTGATATTGAAAAAAAATTAAATGAGGAGAGTATTACTTTTTATTGGGGGACTGATCCTACTGCAGATAGCTTACATTTAGGACATTATTCTTCTTTAGTTACTGCTAAAAGGCTTGCTAAGGCTGGACATCATCCTATTCTTTTAGTAGGAGGTGCTACTGGACTTATTGGTGATCCTAGACCTACTGCGGAAAGAGAAATTATTGATAAAGAAGTTCTTAATCATAATTTAGAGGGAATTAGAAAACAAGTTGATAAAATATTTGATGGTAAGGCAGAAATAGTTAATAACTATGATTGGTTTAAGGGTTATGAATTTTTGGATTTTCTTAGGGATGTTGGTAAATATATTAATGTTAATTATATGTTAGATAAAGATATTATTAGGAGAAGATTAGAAAGTGGAATTACTTATGCAGAATTTTCTTATACTTTAATTCAAGGTTATGACTTTTTAAGATTGTTTTTAGATCATAATTGTGTATTACAGGCTGAAGGATCTGATCAATGGGGTAATATTACTACTGGTATTGATTTAATAAGAAAGATTACTGGTAATGAGGCTTATGGTTTTACTATGCCTTTAGTACTTGATAAAAATGGTAAAAAATTTGGTAAAAGTGAGGGGAATGCTTTATGGCTTGATAAGAATAAGACTTCTAGTTATAAATTATATCAATATTTAGTTAATGTGGATGATTCTATGGTTATAGATTATTTAAAAATATTTACTTTTTTGACTAAGGAAGAAATAGATGAATTAGAAATAAAAAATAAAGAGCATCCTGAATTAAGAGAGGCTCATAAGGCTCTTGCTAGAGAGATTATTTGTGATTTACATGGTCGTTATGAATATGAGAATGCTTTAAAGTTATCTCAAGTTTTATTTACAGAGGAATTTAGTAATTTATCTGCTAGTGCTATAGAGGAAGTATTTTCTAATAATCCTATAATTAGTGTTACTAGTAATAATTTAGTTGATTTACTTATTGAAATAGGCGCTGCTAAGAGTAAGAGAGAATCTAGAGAATTTATAAATGGTAATGCTATTAAAATTAATGGAAATAAGATATCAGAAATTGATTATGTTATTAGTGATAATGATTTTATTGATAGTAAATATATAATTATTAAAAGAGGTAAGAAAAATTATTATGTTGGAAAGAGAAGTTAAGGTAGGGGCAATATATAAGCATTTTAAAGGTAATATATATGAAGTTCTTTGTATTGCTAAGGATAGTGAAACTTTAGAAGAAAAAGTTGTTTATAATCATGTTGATAATAATGAAATATGGGTTAGAGGTATAAATGAGTTTTTAAGTGAAGTTGATCATAATAAATATCCTGATATAGAACAAAAGTATAGGTTTGAATTAATAGAAAAGTCACGTTAGTGGCTTTTTGTTGTATATTATATTTTTATTTTCAAGGATATAAAATAAAAAACTAGAAAATTTAAATTCCTAGTAAATTATTCCAATATATTACTAATATCTATTTTTTGATATAAAATCCTCATAATAGTAATTAGTTTTTTATCTTCGTTTATAGTATAAAACATAAGAAAGTTTTTGATTTTATAAATTCGATATTCATAACTTAAATTTCTTAATGGTTTGTAAATTGAATTGCTATAAGGAAATTCAATAATATAATTTAAACTTTTGATAAATAAATCTCTTAGATTTTTTGATGCGGTAATATTTTTTAAATTGTAAGAAATATAGTAAATAATGTTGTCCATATCTTCTTTTGCAATAGGTAAAAATTCTATTTTATACATTATTGTTATCCAATTATTTTATTCATACTTTCTAAAATTTCTTTTTTGGAATATCTTTTAGAAGTATTATTCATTTCTATTTCTGCTTCTTGTAATTTTTTATAAACAATATCATCAAAAGTCTTTGAACAAACTTCGAATGGTAATTTTTGTTCTCTTAGAACTGCTTTAATAAACATATTGATTGCAGTAGAAACATTCATACCAACATTATTACAAAATTCTTCAAAATTTTTCTTATCATTTGCATTAATTCGTACGTTTAAGTTTAATGTTTCCATAAAATCCCTCTCTTTCTATATTAATAATACATTAAAATTATGCTGTTGTCAATATAATGTTTTACATTATCATTATATTGTATTGCTTTTTTGATATGTATTTAGTATATTAATTTATTTAATTATTATTTTATATAGATATTTTATACATATAATTATTTTTTATACTTCATAAGTTTATTAAGATTATATAATGTAAAATTAAGAGGTTTATTGTTGAACACTTAAATAACTTGCTTTTTTGTCTTTTTTACTTTTTATATAAGTATCTATAATTAAACACAATATAATATAAAAAAAGTAGAGTAATAAATTATACTCTACTGTAGTATTCAACTATTAATGCTTCGTTGATTTCAGCGTTTAATTCGCTTCTTTCAGGACGTCTTACATAAGTTGCAGATTTTTTAGATTCATCATATGAAATAAATTCAACTCTTTTAGTCATTTTTTCTAATGCTTCAGTTACTACTTTAAGTTCTTTATCAGAATCTTTAAGTGTTATAACATCACCAATTTTAACTCTGTAAGATGGAATATCAACTTTTTTACCATTTACAGTAATATGTCCGTGATTAACTAATTGTCTAGCAGCTCTTCTTGTTGTAGCAAATCCGATACGGTATACAATATTATCTAATCTACTTTCTAGTAAGAATAATAAGTTTTCACCGTGTACACCTTTCATTTTTCCTGATTCTTCAACTAATTTCTTGAATTGTTTTTCACTTAAACCATACATAAATCTTAATTTTTGCTTTTCAGTTAATTGTACTGAATAGTTTGATGGTTTTCTTTTTCTGTCTTGTCCGTGTTGTCCTGGACCATAAGGTCTTTTAGCAAGATCTTTTCCTGTTTCAAGGATTGAGAATGATACTCTTCTTGCTTGTTTGTTGTTTGGGCCTGTATATCTAGCCATTTTTTTCATCTCCTTCTTATTTGGAGTTTATCTTATTTCTATAGGGTGTTTGTGTCGACTTTCGCTTATGCAGCAATAAGTTACTAATTCATAACACGTTATAAAAATATAGATAATGCTGCCAAATGCAATTAATATTATATAATTTCTTTTTTTATTAGTCAAGTAATAATCATCATTATTTTTATCGAATTGTAACATTATAGTTAATTATACGAGAAAAATGTCAACAATAGGTGAAATATGTAGAAATATTAATAAAATGTTGCTATACTTGTGTTAAGAATGATAGAGAGAGTTCTTTCTATAAATTCTATATTAATAGGGAGGTGTTGTTAGGGGGAATTGTTAATTATTGCTAGATATTGTAAAGAAAGGATGGAGGAAATGAAAAAGTTTAGTAAAATTTTAATGATACTTTGTGTTCTTATTTCTCAATTAGGTGGTAGTATTAATGTTTTAGCAGAAGAAATTATTAATGCTAATGAAGAAGATAAGAATGAAGAAGTAGTAATTGATGAAAATAATGAAGAAGAAATAAAAGAAGAGAAAAATGAAGAAGAAAATAATCAAGTAGTATTATATGATAATGAGGAAGATATAAATAATGATGATATAGATGCTACTAATTATGATTTTGTAATAAGTGCTAATGGAGAAGAAGTAACAGATAATTATGTTATATCTGATAATAAAGATGTTTATTTTAAAATTACATTAGATGATAGTATAGAAGCTGGCTATGATAGTATTTCTATAAATGGAATAGATATTACTGCTAACTATGATAGTGAAAATGGATATCTTATTAGTTATAATGATAGTTTATATGGTGAATATTCTTATAGTTTTGTAGTAACTATTGGTGATAAAGAAATTACTAAGGATATTACTGTTACAAACAACTCTTTAAATAATAGTAGAGATAATGCTAGAATGCTTACTGATTTAAACAGTGCTGATATTTTATTTATTTCAGATAAGACATATGTTTTAAGTGGTGTTAGTGAAGATGAAATCAGAAATTGTTTACCTGGGTTTGATGTTAGTTTAGTTAATCCAGAAGAAGGAAATAATTCTTTATTAGAAGTTTCTAAAAATGGTTTATCTATTAGTTATGAATTAATCTATGTAGAAGATGAAAATGCTGATGAGGAAATTGATTTTAATGATATTGTATTTAGAGCAATGGCTGATATTTCAGATAGTATTTTAATTGATAAAGAATATAATTCTGGATATGATATGAATAATGATAGTAGTGTTGATATTATGGATACTACAAAGTTATATGATTATTTAATTAATGGTTGGGATCACCAATTTGATATTGATAAAGATAATAAATTAAATACTGGTATTGATAGTGATATTTTAGGGGAAATTAAATTAGGTGATACTTTTACTGTTCGTTTTACATTAGATAATTTTAAAGAATATAATAAAATACAAGGATTAAGTGGAAAGATTAATTTTGATAATACTATTCTAAGTTTAGATGATGTTACTGTTTATGGTGATATGGAAATGTATTATAATCAAGATGGAGAATTTGTTATTTTTGGTAATGATTATAGTGATGAAGGTGTAATGTTTGAATGTACTTTTACTGCTATAGCACCAACAACAGGTGATAGTGTTTCTATTAGTGATTTAAAAGCTAGTTATGCTGGAGAAGAAATTTTATTAGAAGACAATGAACTTAATGTTGATTATGTTGTAACATTTGAAAACAATAAAGGTGGAGATACTACTGATAGTAAGAATGAAGTTGTTCCTACACCTTTAAATAATGAAACAACTGTAACTTCTAGAGTTAAATCTTCTGATAGCTATTTAGCTGATTTAAAAATAAGTGGTGTTGATTTTGAATTTTCACCTTATACATATAAATATGAAATTACTGTTGCAAATGATGTTAATTCATTAGATTTAAGTGTTATTTTAAGCAGTAATCTTGCTACATATTCTGTATATGGAAATGAAAACTTTAAAGTTGGAGAGAATGTTGTAACAGTAGTTGTTACTGCTGAAGATGGTTCTACTCATACTTATACTTTAATTGTTAATAAAGAAAAAGCTAAAGATAGTGCTAAAGATAAGGATGAGGATACTACTGAAAAGAAAGAGAGTAGTACTTCTAGAATTATAATTATTATATTAATTATTTTAGTTATTATTGGATTAATATATTTAATATTCAAAGATGATGAAGAGGATGAAGAAGTAAGTTCTAATAA
>CAVJSY010000136.1:0-9225 GCA_963652285.1 Oribacterium sp. | reverse complement strand
GAAATAAACGAATATATAGATGAATTAAAAGAATTAAAAGCTAGTGTTGATAAAAAAGAAAAAGAAGTAGCGCAAAATCAAGAAAAATTAGAAATAGATAGACAAACATTCTTAAACTATAAACAAGAAGAAGAAGAAAAAATAAGAAAACAAAAAGAAAATCTAAAAAATAATTTCAGTAAATTACAAAATATAATAGATAGTTTAGATACAAAATTAAATGAAGTAGAGTAGTATAAAACAAAAAAGAACTTGACTTACAAGTTCTTTTAAATTCAATCTGGTGCCCTTTTGGTGGAAGTATAACAACCACTAGGCATAAATTTGTAGGTAGTAATAACTACTAACTAATAAAATTATATCACAATATTTCTATTTTTAAGCAAAAAAATGACTAATTTTATATTTAAACTATGAAAAATACAAAAAATTTGTTATAATATAGATAGATTTGGAGGTTATATTATGTGTGAAGAAGAATATGTTTTAATATCAGTTAATGATGAAAACAAATGTGTATTTGTGGAGAAACAAACTTTTGCTATGAGAAGTAAAGAGGCATTTAATGCTCATCAATGTTTTGATAACTTAAAAAAGAAATTTGCTATGGAGCAACCTTTCTACGGTTATAGTTTGATAGAAGTAAGAAGAAAAAAGACTGATAATCAATCTATAAGTGGCGATTCAAATTATGAATATGTTGATATGGTTAAATTTAAAATCCCAGAGACAAATTCAGCGGATATAAATATAATACCTAATAAATTCGGAGGAAGATAATGGATATTAATCAGTTAAAAAAACTTTTGGAAGAAACGCAACAAAAATTTCCACCACATTATCCAACTAAAACTCATGGAGTTTTCGATGAGGTTCTTGTTTTATTAGATAATTTGAAAAAAATTGTAGATTATATTGGATTTTCAAGCGCTAATATTGCTATAAAAAATATTGTGGGTAAAGCAATTAATGAGTTCTTGATAAGTTCAAGGGATGGATTAGTAGACAAAAAGAGTTGTGAGTTCAATGTTAAAAGTGAAACATTAGAAAATGGTAATAATATTACTGTTGAATACAATGGGAAGTCTTTAGAAATAACATATTTAAATAATGGAACTATAACAATTAAAAATAATTTTCATTGTCAATACAACTTTTATGGTGAAGATTATTCTAATAGTATTATTTGCTATAATGTAAATACGCCAAATGAAATATTTTTAAATCAAACATTTTATAACAAATCAGTATGTCAATCAATTATGTCTTTTAATGATGAGGGAATTGAAATTAGCAAAAATTTTAAAATAATACCTAATGCGAGAAACTTTAAAGCAACTAGTCAATTTGTTTCTGGTTCTATTGTTAGGAATAACGATTTTTATTCTGCTAATGTTAAATTACAAATTAATGGCAATGATTTTGGAAGTTTAATAACTTCAAATGACATTTTACGTGTAAAATCTACGAAAGAAATCACTGTTCCAATTAATTATTTTGGAAGTTTAGAAAACGACTTGAATCTGCTTTGTGTTGTAGATACTAGTGAAAGGAAAAATTTTGGAAATGGTTCAATACGTGCGTTAGTTTTGGATTATATTTATGCTGGAGAAAGACAAGAAACATTTGAAGAAGAATACGAAGAGAGTAAAAAAGTTATAGAATATAGTGATTTTCTTGAATTCAGATATGATTCATTTAATATTTTAAATTCTATGATTCATGCACCATATTCAATTGAAATATTAAAAAATATAAAAGGCTATGTACATAAACAAGACAATAGTACACATTTAAAATAAAAGCCGTAGTATGATTTGCTCGCTTGCGAGTGAAAGTGCCAATAGGCTTTTTCTTTTATTTTCATTACAAAGTTTTGAAAATAAAAACATAATTTTTCATGCTTTATGCCTTGCTAAAATTATGTTTAAAAGGGTTTCAAAAGGGATTTCCCTTTGCACACCGTTATTGGCTTTGCCAATAGCGTAGTGTGTTACTAAAATGGAATTTTAGTTTTATTGAACGAGCTGTAGCTCGTTTTTTAAATATCAAAATCTTTATCGTCATATTCATAATTTTTTGTATATAAATAATCATTTATCTCTTCTTCTTTTGATGTGTTATCTGCTATATCGTGTAAATCAAAATTATCATATAAATCTTGTTTGTGATATTCTTTTATTTCTGATATTACTTCATTTTTGTCTTTTTCAGTTCCTATTTTAAGTAGCCTATGGAAGAACTTTTTTAAGGCTTGTAAAATATTGTGTAGAAAGTTATGTAATCGATTATTTTCTTCTTGTAATTTTCATTTTGATATTCTAGTTTTCTAACTTCAACTTGAATATTTCTTTTTTCATTTTCTAAATCTTTATAACCTTTAGTATAATCAGTAAGTTCTTTAAATAATGCTTGATTATTTGGCATATCTTTTATAACTCTTTTTGATGTATTCATAAAATTATTTAATGTATCATAAGTATCTTTATCAATCTTAACTTCTTTACCTGTAATTGTTGGTTTAGAAGTTTTTAATTTTTCTTCTAGTTCCTCAAAATCTCTAGTCATTAAATAATTTTGCTTTTCTAATCTATTATCTAGTTTTTTAGTAATCTTTTTAAATTCTTTTATAGAAATATGCTCGTTATCGCTGTTTTTAATGCCTCTCTCTAGGTCAAAACCATTATCTATTAGTCTTTGATAGTATTTATCTTGAAGTGTGCTTAAATGGGCTTTATCTTTGATATATTGCTTTTTAGAAATAGTATATTTTTCAGTGTTTGTTCTTTTATCATATTTTCTAATTAAAGGAACTACTACACAGTGAATATGTGGTGTTTTTTCATCCATATGAAGTGTTGCGTGTAATATTTGCTCTTTTGTATAACCTAAATCTTGATAAACAAATTCCATACAAGTATCAGCCCATTTTTTAATTTGTTTTTTACTCATACCTTTAAAGAAATCATTATCACTAGTAAATAATAATTCATCTGCAACTACATTATTTGAGTCATCAACCATTTGTTTAAAGGTTTTCTTTCTATCATCTCTCATTGTTTCCATTCTTTTATCGTGTTCTTTTTTATATTCTTTAGTTAAGTTATAAAAACCTTTAATGTATTTATCTGATAACGGAACTAAATCTACATTATTTTTTGTTTTAGTAATATCTATATCAGGATTAGATTTATATGCTTTTTTCTCTCTTTTATTATGAGAACCTATTTGTGCTAAATCGGCTAGTTTATAAATAGGCTCGACTCTAAATATTGCATAACTCATTATCACACATCTCCTTAAATTTTTCAAAGAAACCTTTATATAATTGCTCACCATTTATATTTTTAATATCACTTAAATCAACGGTTATAATTCCGAGTTTTAATTTATTATCTTTATATTTCTTTTTATCATTAATAGCAATAATTCTAACTATTTTTTCAATATCTGCATTTGAAGAAAAACTTATATCACTTAAATCATCATCTGGCTCTACAAAATAATAATTCAATTTATAATCACTACCTAGTGTTTCTACTAATTTATTAAAGTAATTTTGGGCTTGTTCTATAGTTTTTAATTCTTTATTCATAGGTAACGAATAACCATAGTCATCTTCAAATAAAAACCAATTTAAAGGTAATCCATAATCTTGATTATAATTAATCAAATCTAGCAAGAAACTAGTTCTAAAATGTGTTTCTTTAACTATAGTTTTATCTTCTTTTTTCTCTACTACTAAATTATCAATATAAGTAGATATTATTCTTTGTTTTTCTTCTCTTGATTTATTTAACCAACCATAGATATTAGCAAAAAACTTTTCAGGTTTAACAAATGTATCAATGTTATGTTTATCTTGTAATATAAGTAAATCATCCACAGTAAAACTTAAATTCTCATATTGTCTTTGCTCTTGATATTTCTTTTCTAATTCACTTTTTTGAAATTCAATATGTTTAATATCTTTATCAAAATCTTCTAACTTCATAACACCTTTGATATATGCTGTTTTAATTCTATCTAGTTGTTTATCTAAATCTTTAATTTGTTTATCATAGTCAATTTGTTTATTATCGTATTTTGATTTGATAAATGGAGTATAATAATCATTTATAAGTTCATCAGTTTTAGTAAGTTCAATTATACTACCTAACATATTTTCTTCTATTTCTTGTTCTTTAAAACTTATTTTACAGTGTTCACATTTATAGTAGTAATATTTTTTACCATTCTTTTTAGTAGTAGCACTTCCACCTAGAAATCTACCACATTTAGAACATACTAATTTATTTGTAAAAAGGTAAGTTGCTGTTCTTTCATAATGTCTAGCATTTCTTTGCTTTTGATACTGACAATTATTCCATTTTTCTTTTGATACTATTGGCTCAACAACATCTTCATAGTATATAGGGTGTTTTGTTCTTTTACCATTTACAAAATCGCCCTTATAAAGTTCATTTGATAATATCTTTTGTATTGTAGTATCATACCAATTTGTTTTACCTAAAACTTTTTCTTTATTAAATATATTAGCAATAGTTTGATGACTTTTTCCCTCTAAATATAAATCAAATACTCTAACAACAATATCTTTTGTTAATGGATCTGGAACTAACTTCTTATTATCTCTTTTAAAACCTAAAGGGGAACGATTTGGAATATGACCTGACTTAATAGCACCAACCATACCAAACTTTGTTCTTTCAGAGCATTTCTCAATTTCATTTTGAGATACACTAGTCATTATTCTCATAACCATTCTACCATTTGAAGTAGTAGTATTAGATTCATCAGCCATACAATCAATGTCACATTCATAATCATTAACAAACTTCATTAATTTTTCAATATCATATACAGAACGAGTTAATCTATCTAATTTAAAAGCAACTATAACATTTATTTTCTTATCTTTAATATCTTGTATCATTTCTTGATATGCTGGTCTTTTATCATTTTTAGCACTTATTCCAGCATCTTCATACACTTTGTAAATTTCATAACCTTTAAACTTACAAAACTCCCTTAATTTTTCTTCTTGTTCTGGTAAACTAAATCCCTCTCGTTTTTGGTCGAGTGTAGAAACTCTTTTATAAATACCTGCAATTTTCTTTTCTTCATTCATATTCTTTAACACATCCTTTCATTTGTTTGGCACATTAAAGCAAAAAAGTTAAGTCTAATTCTAAAAAAAGAGGGTCAAAAATACTAGATAACTAATACCTTTGACTCCTCTTGTAAAATTGAGTATAAATTTTTAAATATGTTATATGTGCTTTTAATCATAGAAGTACCTCTCTTTCCCCTTAAAAAGCGATACTGCTTGCTTTTATTAGTTCTATACTATAAACATTTATTGTTGATTTGTCAAGGTTTTAGTGGGCTTTGATATAATCTTCAAAGTCTTTAAACTTAATTTTTTCTTTATAACCATTTATAAAAATGTCATTGCAATCATCAAATATTAAATAATCAATACCTTTAATTTTAACTATATGTGGTTTTGCCATAGCAATATTTGTATTTTTAATACTTTTGATATTTCCATTTATAATGGTGTATTTTACATTAGCAAACCTACAAACCATTTCTACCTTTCTTTTTAATTCTTCACTTATTTTAAGTTCTTTAGTTTCTATTGTCATAACTCAATCACTTTCCTTTCTTAAATAACAAAAAAACTAACTATTTCTAGTTAGCATTTATTACTTAAACTCGAAAAGTTCGAGTTTCCTATCAATCTGGTGTCCCGTATGAGATTTGAACTCATGACCCTTTGATTAAAAGTCAAATGCTCTACCGGCTGAGCTAACGGAACATAGATATGGTTGCCTCGGCTAGACTCGAACTAGCGAATGCCACAGTCAAAGTGTGGTGCCTTACCGCTTGGCTACGAGGCAATTACCGTTGGAACAAATAAAGTGGTGGAAGGAGATGGATTCGAACCATCGAACCCGAAGGAACAGATTTACAGTCTGCCGCGTTTAGCCACTTCGCTACCCTTCCAAAAAAAAATGGTGCCGAAAACAGGAATTGAACCCGTAACCTACTGATTCATACTACTATAGTTTTCACTACCACAAAAGTGTTTGTAGTCTGGACTTTCTCTTAACCATATTTAAAACTTAGGTCCATCGTATAAAGTCTCTACACTCGGTATTATTTACCTAGCTCGGGATTGCCATATAACGAATACCTTTTTCTGTCCTTTCTACCATTTCCTTGATTTGCTCCTTTATAAGTTGCAGTCAATGAATGACAATTTGGACATAAAAGTATAAGATTACTTTCATTATTGTTTAAATAATTTCCATCAATATGTTCTATCTCCAAAGGAATAATATTAGTAAAAGGATTTCTCTCATTCCAACCACATCTCGCACATTTATAATCATACTTTTCATACATATAACGACGAATATGGTTTGAAATCTGATATTTACCTTTTAAACCATTTGCTTTCCCTTTTTTCCAACTATCTACATATCTAATATATTGATAATTGCTTTGACAAACATTATTACAATATTTGTTTCTAGAACTTTTAAGAGGTTTATTACAATATAAACAATTCATAGTAATCACCTCGCAATGAAGGTTTCCCCGAATTAGCGACGTCCACTCTACAAGTTTCCTCATAGAGGTGCAAGATAGTTCAAAAGCAAAATGCTCTATCCCACAAGTCAGTTGCTCTACCAATTGAGCTATTTCGGCACTAATGGTGGGCGATATAGGACTCGAACCTATGACCCCTTGCTTGTAAGGCAAGTGCTCTAACCAACTGAGCTAATCGCCCATAACTCGTTGACAGTTAATAATATACCATTTTATACTATAATTTGTCAATAGTTTTTTTAAGAATTTTTAAATTTTTTAAATTTTATCAGTAATTTCCTTTATTTTAGCATTTATCCATTTCTCTAAGTTCTCTTGTAAAGGTAAAAAACCATTTTTAGTTTCAGCCATTCTCTTAATCCTAGAACCATCATTTTTATAATCTATATCTTTTATACTAAGTTTAACATGTTTGTTTTCATCATTAACTTCTACAACCTCAGCATAAATATCTTCACCGACAGATAAATAATCAGAAATATTTTTTACAAATCCATAAGAAATTTCTGAAATATGAATTAATCCCTCATATTCTGAGTTGATATCTGCAAAAGCACCATAGTTTTGAACTCCAGTAATAGTAACTTTAACTATATCTTTTTCTTTGAGTTTATTCACAAGTAATCACCACCAATACACACATTATAGCACTTTTTACCCATATTTCAAAGTTTTTATTGTATTTTTAGAGAAAAACCACTATAATTATATTGGTGATTGCAAATGAAAGAAAAAAAAGACATAGAGAAAAGAATAATTGAAGTATTAGACAAAGTAAGACCATATTTACAAAATGATGGTGGAAATGTAACGTACATTAGATATGAAGATGGAGTAGTATATGTAAAACTAGAAGGAGCATGCTCTAACTGCCCAATGGCAATAATGACTCTAGAAGATGGCATAGAAAATGCTCTAACAACAGAAATACCAGAAGTAGTAAAAGTTGTAAATGAAGATTAATTAATGAGGCAAGACCTCATTTTTTTAATTACAAAACCATAAGTTTCTATTAATATCATAAAATTTCCTAAAATATAAAAATACATCGTTTAAATATTTCTCATATTCTACACACCTTGAAGTTATCTTTAAAATACAAGATTCATCTCTTTTACCATTAATAATATCATCTATAATATCAAAATAGAAACTAGGATAAATAACTCTAGAAATAATTAAACAAACACCATAATAAGAAAAATAATTATATTTAAAATATTCATCTAATTCCTCAAAAATATTAAAATTATCATTCCAAAAAGAAACCTTTATATATTCACTAATATCTCTAGCCTTATGATCAATAATAATATTTAAGGGATCATATAACTCATAAATAGAATAATTACTATTAATAATATCATGAGAAATAACACCAATATCATTATCGGACATTCTATTATTTTTAATACTCATATTAAGATAGCTAATTGCATTTTCAGCCATTCCTACAAAATAATTAAAACTATCTACAATTAATTGATATTTCTTATAATTCTGTTCCATAAAATATTCCAAATAATCAATCTTAGAACTCCATAAATAAGCCCAATTACCTCTCATCAATTTATCATCATAATTGCTTCTGTAAGAAGATAAATAATTAATTTCAGATAAAGTTATACGTTTATTAATATTAATAACAACCTTAATTAAAATATATGGTAACTTATTGACGATAGTAACAACATTATTATTTCTATTATCAATAATCTCATTAACTAAAATATTATTATTAATCATATTCTTATTAAGCTCCATTATAGCAAATCTATCTTCATATTTTCTATTATATAATTTAAAATAATATAACTCATTATCAACATAAAAATAATAATAATCAAACATCTTATAAATATTATCAGGATTTAAATTATAATAATAATTAATAGTGCTTTTCATATAATCCCCTCTACCTAATTTTATTACTTATATTTTAATTTATTAAAAATAATGATATACTTAAAACAAGGAAGTGAGAAAATGGAATATCTTATAACAGACTTAAATCATTTAGGACAAGGAATTACTAGAATAGATAATAAAATAACCTTTGTTCCCAAAACAGTAAGTGGGGACATTATAAATTTAGAAATAACAAAATCACATAAAAATTATAATGAAGCAAAATTATTAAAAATAGTTAAACCATCTCCTGATAGAATAGAGTATAAATGTCCATATTATAATAAATGTGGAGGTTGTAATATAGCAAATTTAGAATATACTAATCAATTAAAATATAAAAAAGAAAAAGTAATAAATATCTTTAAAAAATATAATAAGATAGATATAAATCCAACAATAATTGCATCAGATGAAATTCTCCATTATAGAAATAAAATAACATTACAATATAATGAAAAATTAGGATTATATGAAGAAAAAACTCATAATATAATTGAAATTCAAGAATGTCTTTTAATGCCCCAAAAAGTAAATGATATTATAAAATTATTAAATAAATATAATTACAATACATCACTACAAAAAATAGTTATTAGAATAATAAATAATCAAGTAATGATAAATATCATCGCTAAAGATATTCCTAAGTCTTTAATAGAAATATTAAAAAATCTTGATGTATCAGTATATCAT
>CAVJSY010000135.1:0-20242 GCA_963652285.1 Oribacterium sp. | reverse complement strand
TCTTAAAATTAATAAACTCATTAAGTATATTAATAGTACTTATCATTATATTAATATTAGTAGTTAAAAACTAATTTTATATAAAAAAATAGACACTCATTAAACTGAGTGTCAAACCAAAAAAAATTAAAGGATGACATTCACTTGCAAAATCGAATGTTTCTTTTTTATTATATGCAAGTTTCCTTGCTTACATACTAATAATAGCATAAATTTTATAGTAAATCAAGTAACTAATAGTGAATTTGAATATTGTTAGTAAATTGTAAAAATAAAATAGAAATATCTGATATAATTATCTAGGAACATTTGATGTGAGTGTCATCCTCCAAATAATAGAATGGAGGTGGTAAGTATGAAGATAAAAACATTTATTTTAAAATTATTAAAATTACTATGTCTAATTTTATTACTTACCATATTATTGATATTAGTAATAAAATACTAATAAACTTAATAAAAAGACACTCATTAAACTGAGTGTCAAACCCAAAAAATTTAAAGGATGACATTCACTTACAAAATCGAATGTTCCTTTTTTAATATATGCAAGTTTCCTTGCTTACATACTAATAATATCACAACTTCCACATTTTGTCAAAATTGACAAAATAAAATTATAATAATATAATTAACATATAAAAGAAAGGAAAAATGTCCTATGGAAATATTAAATAGAAAAGCAAGATATGATTATGAAATAGAAGAAGAATATGAAGTTGGAATAGTATTAAAAGGAACTGAAATAAAATCTATAAGAGAAGGTAAAGCCAATATAAAAGATAGTTATGCAATCATAAGAAATAATGAACTATTTTTATTAAATACTCATATATCAGCGTATGAAAAAGGTAATATTTTTAATCATGAAGAAGATAGAACCAGAAAACTATTAATGCATAAAAAAGAAATAATGAAATTATTAAATAAAATAACATTAGAAGGATATACTTTAATACCATTAAAAATATATTTTAAAAATAGCAAAGCAAAAGTACTATTAGGTCTTTGTAAAGGTAAGAAAAATTATGACAAGAGAGAAACTATTAAGAAAAGAGATACAGAAAGAGAAATGAGAACAAATTTTAAATATAACTAAATAATAAGTGTAATATCAATATCATTATGAGTTGATATTTTTTTTAATGCATTTTCTATTTCTCTTTTAATAGTACTATTATATTGAGAATTAGTCTCAATTTTTTTCTTATATTCATAAACATAAGCTAACTTTGAAGAATCTTTATTTTTTAAATAACATTCAATATAGTAATAAAATAATAATATATTAGCATCTATAATACCATTATCACTAGCAACCATCAAATATTCTATAGCTTTATTCTTATCAGGACTAATTACAATATCTAAACACCCCTCTAAATAATAATATCTAGCCAAATTATAAAAATTATAAAAACATAGATATAACTTAGGAACATCTAATCCCTTATTGTAATAATTAAAAGCATCTACCATACTTTTATCAACATATATACCTTTTCTATAATATTCACCAACTCTATTACAAGCCCAACTCTCTCCTAAATCAGCACTTTTTTTAAAATATTCAAACGCCATAGAATAATTTTTTCTTTTTTCTTCTATTAATCCCAAATTATTAAAAGCATATACATAATTATTACCACTAGCTTTCTTAAAATATTTAATAGCAGTATCAACATCTTTCCCTACAGGATATATTCCCTTAAGATAAAAAAGTCCCAAGGAGTTAAAAGCACTTACGCATCCAAGTTCACTAGCTCTCTTAAAATAATCAAAAGCCAGTTTCTTCTCTTCATCTTTTCCTGAACCAATATTTCCATTAAAATACATTCTTCCAATATAATAATATGACGATGGATGATTCATTTTTGCAGCTTTTAAAAAATAAGAATAGGCAACATCATACCTAGGTACTCCAAAAATATTACCCTCATATTCTAAACATCCTAATTCAAAGCAAGCATAAGCATTTTCGTTATTAGCAAGTTTTTTCAAAGATAAATAATAATTACTTCCTTCACAAAACTTTAATTTAAGATAATCCTCTAAATCAGAAGAAGAAATTTTTGACTGTGCTAGTAAATTTTCAATTACATCTTTCTTCTTATCTTCTTCATATACAGGTTGCTTTTTTTCTAAAATAATATAAAACAATATATAAACTAAAACCTCATATAAGTTACCATCACATATTTTAGAATAAATACTATCACTAACTTCCAAAGATACACTAGTATCGTTTTTAGCAATATTATATAACTTTAAACAAAACTCTTTAATTTTTTTACTAGAATTGATTAATAAATAGCCATCCTTATTACTAATATTAAAATATAAATTACCATCCAAGATAGAAACAATTCTAAGACAAATATTAATCATAATAAATTTATCTTTATTATATTTCTTCTTTAATATTAAATATTTTTGCTTATATTCATCGCCAATAGAACGAAGTCCTATACAATAATTATTAACAGTAGTATCTTGAATAATATCAACATCAAATAAACAAGAAAATACCTCCACTTGCAAAGCTGCACTTTTATTAACAGCCAAACTCTTAAGCAACCTGCAAAAGTTACCTAAAGATAATTCTTTGTCATCAATATTCATTTTAACAAATTTTTTCTTCATAAACATCACATTATAATTATACTATATAGATGTGGATTTTACAAATATTACAAAAATATTGTGTGGATTTATCTAACTAAAAAATATTACCAAAATAGAATATAATGTTAATGAAAGAGGTGATTATTTTGATAAAAAGAATAATTAAAAACTACAAACAATCATTAATATTAATACTAGCAATAATAATAGGAACAATTTTAGGATTAATACTAAAAAGTGATGCGAAAATTTTAAGTCCATTAGGAGATATCTTTATAAATTTATTGTATGTTGTTATAGTGCCATTAATATTTTTAACAATTACGACTTCTATAAGCAAGATGGAAAGTCCAAAAAGACTAAAAAAATTAATAGGGACAATTTTTCTGGTATTTATAATAACATCATTAGTATCAGTTTTTATTGGTCTAATAGCAACAAGTACTACCAAATTAGTTGAAGTAGATGATAGTGCTAAAATATTAGAAACATTAGATAAAGATTATCAAACTCAAGATTTAGAAGTCAATATACTAGAAAGGACAGTTCAAGCACTTACAGTACATGACTTTAAAGACTTGTTTTCCAAAGATAACATTCTTCCCCTAATAGTGTTTTCGTTTTTGTTTGGAATTTCCTTAAATATGAGTAAAGAAAAAACTAAACCATTAATAAATATATTAGAATCATTAACTACAGTAACAATGAATTTAATTAAAATAATAATGTATTATGCCCCAATAGGAATATGTTGTTATTTCGCAGCCCTAATAGGATCATTTGGAGCATCTATTGCTGTTGGATATTTAAAAACATTTGTAATATATTTGATAGTATCAATATTATTCTACCTAATTATATACACAATATATGCATATATCTCAAAAGGATTTATAGGAGTTAAAAAATATTGGAAAAATATATTACCAGCAACATTAACATCTATCTCTACCTGTTCTTCAGCAGCATCTATTCCAATAAACATAGAATGTGCCAAAAAAATAGGAATACCAGATGATATAGCAGAAACAACAATACCACTAGGAACCAGCTTTCATAAGGATGGCTCAATTATTGGGAGTGTATTTAAAATAATGTTTTTAGTATCATTATTTAATACTCAAATAATAGGAGTATCATTAATTGCTAAAATAGTATTAGTTTCTCTAATGGCGACCATCCTAATAGCGGCAGTTCCAATAGGTGGAGGAACTATATCAGAAATGTTAATAATAAGTATGATGGGCTATCCTCAAAGCGCCTTACCAATCTTAACAATAATTGCAACTATAATAGATGCACCAGCAACAATGCTAAACGTAGTAGGAGATACAGCATCATCAATGTTAGTCACAAGAATAGTAGAAGGAAAAAATTGGTAAAAATGTAAAAAAAATGTAAATTAACTATAAAATACTTTTCTAAAGTATTTTTTTGTGCTAAAATTATATACCTAGAAAGTAGGAAAGCAATATGAATGAAGTAGAATTATCAATCTTTACTTCTTTCTTTTCTTTGCTAATTTGTATTATTTATTTTTCAAAAAAACATTTTAATTATCTAGAAAACAAAGTATTTTCTCTGATGATTATAACAGGATTAGTAGATAGTATTTTACTTATAATAAAAAGTATTTTAATAAAGAATATAGAATTTCAAAACATAAATAATTTTGAAAATTATATTTTAGAAGTATTAACTAAAACAAATTTAAGTATTTTAATTATTCTAGCAAATTGTATATTTTTATATACAGTATCAATATATCTAAAAAGAAGAAAAAAATTAGTTAATGACATAAAAAATATAACAATACTATCAAGTATTTTAGGAGCTTTATTAACATTTGTCTTAAATGTTAATTTATTATGCCAAAATAATAAAGTTATATTAAATGGAACATCACTAATACCAAGTTATGCACTTTGTATAATATATTCATTACTAACATTAATAACTATAATACTTAATAGAAAAAATAAATTAAAAAGAAATATTGTTATTATAAGTTCAATAATGTTATTTTTATACAATTTATATAATTTAGCATACAATACAAATATTATAGAAAATACAATACTAATCATACTAATTAATTACCTAATATATTACACTCTAGAAAATCAAGATGTAAAAATGATAAAAGAACTAGAACTTGCTAAAAACAATGCAGAAAAAGCAAATAATGCTAAAACAGAGTTTTTATCATCAATGTCACATGAAATAAGAACTCCATTAAATGCTATAGTAGGTTTTAGTAACGCCATATTAGAAGATAATACAATAGAACAAGCCAAAGAAGAAGCAAAAGATATTATCTATTCTTGCAATAATCTATTAGAAGTAATGAATGGTATCTTAAATATTAGCAAAATAGAATCTGGAAATATGGAAATAAACAACATAGATTATAAGATGAAAGATATCTATGAAGAAGTAGTAAAACTAATAGAACCAAGAATAAAAAACAAAAAATTAAAACTAATAACAAATTATTCACAAGATATTCCATATATGTTAAATGGAGATGCTAACAAAATAAAAGAAATAATAACAAATTTAATGACCAATGCTGTAAAATATACTGATGTTGGCACTATTGAATTAAATATAAAATCTTGTAACAAAAAAGATACAGCACTTATTGAAATATCTGTTAGTGATACTGGAGTTGGAATATCAAAAGAAAATCAAGAAAAAATCTTTAATAAATTTGATAGAAATGATAATGTTAAAAATTCTACAATTACTGGAACAGGATTAGGACTTGCTATTACCAAGAATTTAACTGAAATGTTAAATGGGAAAATTACATTATCCTCAAAAGAAAAAGTAGGATCAACATTCAAAGTAACAATTCCTCAAAAGATTAAAATACTTAATAGCATTGTTGAAAATCAAAAAGAAGAAACAAATCAAACTAAAGATTTTTCTAATAAAAAAATACTAATAGTAGATGATAATAACTTAAATATAAAAGTAGCATCTAGATTATTACAAAAATATAACTTACAAATAGATAGTTGCTTAAGCGGAACAGACTGCCTAGAGAAAATAAAAACTAACAAATATGATTTAATATTTATGGATGATATGATGCCAGAAATGAGTGGAGTAGAAACATTCTATAAATTAAAAGAAAATAGCCTATTTAAAACTCCAGTAGTAATGTTAACAGCAAATGCAATAACTGGAATGAAAGAAAAATATTTAAGTTATGGATTAAATGATTATTTAGCCAAACCTATTGATAGAATTGAGTTAGATAGGGTACTAGATGAGTATTTAAAAAACAGATAATTTTTTTATCTGTTTCCCTAAACATTGGCTATTTCAAAAAAATCACAAAAAATACTTTAAAAAATAAAAAAAATATGATATTATAAATATATCTTTTATCAATGCCAGCCTGGCGGAATGGTAGACGCGGTGGACTCAAAATCCACTACCAGTGATGGCGTAAGGGTTCAAGTCCCTTGGCTGGTACCAATTTTATAAATTTAGTCCTTAATTTTATTAAGGATTTTTATTTTATCTAGATATAAGTAAAGTCAAAAAAATAAAAATTGATTATTCTATATTAGGAGGTGATTAAATGAAAGGAATAGACGTAAGTTCCTATCAAGGAAATATTAATTGGAATTTAGTAAAAAATAACATAGATTTTGCAATAATAAGATGTGGTTATGGAGATAACATTGAATCTCAAGATGATAAACAATTTATAAATAATGTATCTGGATGTATAAACAACGATATACCATTTGCAATATACTTATACTCATATGCTAAAAATTTAAAAGGAGAAGAAAGTATTCAAAGTGAAATAGAACATTGTATTAGATTATTATCAAAAATTAGTATGAAACCCTTTTGCGTATATTTAGATATGGAAGATGATAGCACTACATACCTAGGGAAAAATACCCTAACTTCTTATGCAGAATACTTTTCTAATCAAATAACTAATCTAGGATATAAAGCAGGAATATATGCTAATGAATATTGGTTTAATACGTATTTAGATATAAACAAAATAAAAAATAATAATAGTTCTATATGGTGTGCTAAATACAGTGATAATAGACCTAGTATTAGTTCAAATTATGATATATGGCAATATTCATCCACTGGAACAATACAAGGAATAATAGGTAATGTTGATTTAAATACTATGACAAATAACATTATCTCCTCTGATATAAATCCTAATATTAATAATAAAAAAGTAAATGTCTACTATAAAGTCAAAACTAAGAAGTATAATTGGCTTCCAGAAGTAAAAAATCTAGATGATTATGCAGGATGGCATAACGATCCAATAACCGCTATAGCAATTAAAACAGATGTAGGCAAAATAAAATATAGAGTACACATAAAAAACTCAGGTTGGTTACCTTATGTAACAGGATATAATATAAATGATATAAATAATGGCTATGCTGGAGATGGTAAAAATATAATAGATTTAATAGAAGTATATTATTATACCCCAGAAAAAATAAGACCTTACAAAAAAGCAAAATATAAAATAAACAATTATAGTTGGCAATATGATAATGAAAAAACTAACAATCAAGATGGTTATGCTGGATCTTTAGGAGTACCAGCAACTAAATTTCAGATTATAATAGAATAATATCCATATTGATTATCTAATTAATCTATTGTATAATCAATCTAAGGTGACTTATGAAAAAGAAATATCAATATTTAATAATTTTTATAATATATACTTTATTAACTTATATATATAGTTTTCACATAGCAAAAATATCAGGAGATGAAATATGGAACTATGGCTTTGCCTATAATATATATCACGGTCTTATTCCATATAAGGACTTTAATATGATAATAACTCCATTATATCCCATAACAGCATTACCAATGTTTATGTTATTTAATGATAGTATAAAAGTATTTCAAATTTATAATGCCATAATAGTAGGAATAATGTTAACATTATCATATAAAAAAATAGGAATACAATCATTAATACTATATCCAATAATAATATTTTATTATGTACCATCATATAATTTATTTTCTCTTTTCTTATATATTGTTTTATTAGAAATTAATACAACTAATAGCAAAAGAAAAGATATCTTTATAGGACTTATATTATCATTAATATTTTTAACTAAACAAACAATAGGAATAGCCTTATTAATACCAGGATTAATAGAATCGAAAAATAAAAAGAAAACAATTATTTCATTTATAATACCAATATTATTAACTATAACATATCTAATATATAATAATGCCTTATATCAATTTATAGATTATTGTTTCTTAGGAATGTTAAATTTTACAAGTAAAAATAAAACATTTTCAATATATAGTATAATCACAATAAACATAAGTATCTATTTTATATATAAAATAGTTAAAACAAGAAAAATAAATTATTTATATGGATTATTTTTTCAAATAATAACTATCCCTATCGCAGATAAATATCATTTCTTTATGGGGTTATATGCCTTGTTATATATATTATTAATAGAAAATCGATTATCTAAAAAACTAATATTATATCTAATACTATTTACAAACATTACATTATTAATAATATCTGGATTAAAACTTATAACAGAAAAAACACAAACTTATCAATATAAAGAAAACAATATATTAAAAGGAAGAAAAATAACAGAAGATCAAAATAATTATCTAAATAATTATAAATTATGTTTAGACATAGTAAATCAAAAAAAAGATAAGAAACTATTTGTATTATCCGGGAATGCATATTTTTTAAAATTAGTAAACAATCAAACAATAAATAAATTTGATTTAATAAATAATGGCAATATGGGATATAAAGGATATATTAGATATATAGAAGAAATAGATAAAATCTGTAAAAAAGAAACATGTATCTTTATAATAGAAAACTATAAAGAAGATGAATTAGGCCAAACTAATAAACAAATAATTGAATACTCAAAAGAGAAATACAATCTAAAATATTCAGTTGGTCAGTTTTCAATCTATGAATAATAAATGACAAGCTTCTTGCTAGTCATTTATTTTTACAAAATATAAAAATCTAAAAAAGTCATATTTTATTAGGTTTAAGCGTTATAAAAAGACAGTTAACAATGTTGACAATCAAATTTTTATATGATATATTTACTTCAGTAAGACTTGATGGTAAACGCATATAGTACATAACTTAAAACTTATATTAAACAAAAAATAATAAAAAATTTTATCAATTGTTTATGCAAAATAGTAAAGAAGAGAGTGATGATAATGAACAATAATAATTACGATGAGAATTCCATAAAAATATTAGAAGGTCTAGAAGCAGTTAGAAAAAGACCAGGTATGTATATTGGATCTACAGATAAAAGAGGATTACACCATTTAGTATGGGAAATAGTAGACAATGGAGTAGACGAAGCACTAAATGGATATGGTAACCATTTAACAATTATATTACATAAAGACGGTTCTGTAAGTGTAACTGACTGTGGAAGAGGTATACCAACAGGAATGCATGCTTCAGGTAAAAGTACTCCTGAAGTCATATATACAGTTTTACATGCCGGAGGTAAGTTCACTGAAGGTGGATACAAAGTATCTGGAGGATTACACGGTGTAGGTGCTTCAGTTGTAAATGCATTATCAAGTTGGATGGAAGTTACAACTAGAAGAGATGGATATGAATATTTTATTAGTTTCAAAGATGGAGGAAAATTAAATGTTCCCCTAAAAAAAATAGGAAAAACTAATAAAACTGGAACAACAGTAAGATTTATGCCAGATAAAGAAATATTTTCTAGTACAGTATTTAATTTTTCAACCATATGTGAAAGAATGCAAGAATGTGCTTTTCTAATCAATGGATTAACAATTGAAATTATAGATGAAATAGATGATAAAAGTGAAAAATATGTATATAACAATGGACTAGAATCATTTTGTGAATATCTAAACGAAGGAAAAACACCAGTACATAAAGTATTGTGTTTTAATGCCTCAAAAGATAAGATAAATGTTTCTGTAGCACTTCAATATACAGATAGCTATTCAGAAAATATAGTATCGTTTGTAAATAATGTAAAAACAAGTGATGGTGGAACCCATGAAGTAGGATTTAAAACTGCTATTACTAAAGTATTAAATGATTATGCCAAAGAAAATAATTTTATAAAACCAAGAGATAAATCATTTGAAGGTTCAGATGTAAGAGAAGGCTTAACAGCAATCATAAGTGTTCAAATACCAGAAGACATTTTACAATTTGAAGGCCAAACTAAAGCAAAACTAGGAACACCAGCAGCAAGAGCAATAGTAGAAGCAATAACTACTGAAAAATTAAAATATTTCTTAGAAGAAAACAAAAGCATTGCAACTGTAATAATTACTAAAGCCCTTAAAGGTAAAGAAGCAAGAGAAGCAGCAAGAAAAGCAAGAGAAGAAACAAGAAAAGGAAAAGACAGCAAAAAAATAGAAAAAATATTAAGTGGAAAATTAACACCAGCCCAAACAAAAGATAAATTAGCCCGTGAATTATTTATAGTAGAGGGAGATTCAGCAGGTGGATCTGCAAAACAAGGAAGAGATAGAAAAACTCAAGCAATATTACCTCTAAGAGGAAAAGTAATAAACACAGAAAAAGCTAAAATAGAAGAAATATTCAAAAATGAAGAAATAAATACCCTAATCCATACCGTAGGAGCAGGTTATGGTAGCAACTTTAATATAAAAGATGCAAATTATGGAAAAATAATAATCATGACCGATGCCGATGATGATGGAGCACATATCCAATGTCTATTATTAACATTTTTCTACCGTTATATGAAACCAATGATAGAAGAAGGAAGATTGTTTATAGCAATGCCACCATTATATCATGTAACTTTTGGTAACAAAGAACATTATGTATGGGAAAATTCAGAATTAAAAGCCCTAACTAAAGGTAAAACAAATTATAAAATATCAAGATACAAAGGACTAGGAGAAATGAACGCTAATCAATTATGGGAAACAACAATGGACCCAGAAAAAAGAAGCCTAGTAAAAGTAAGCATAACAGATGCTGCTTTAGCAGAAAAAAGAGTATCAGTATTAATGGGAGATGCAGTAGAACCAAGAAAAAATTGGATAGAAGAAAATGTAGTTTTCTCATTAGAAGATGATTATAAAATAAAAAATTAAAACTAAACTAAAATATGACAGAATACTTGTCATATTTTTTTTATAATAATACTGGTGATGGATATGACAGTATATATTGATTTAGTATTAATTCTAAACTTCCTTTTTGATTTCCTATTACTCTTTGCAACCGGAGTCGTTTTAAGAAGACAGACCAACTTAAAAAGACTCATTTTAGGAGCATTAATTGGAAGCGTTACGATAATATCTCTATTTATTCCTATGAAAAGCCTAGTACTATTTCTAGTAAAAGTTATAATATCTTTAGTAATGGTAATTATAACATTTGGTTACAACGATATAAGATATACATTAAAAAATATGTTTTATCTTTACACTTCATCAATAATACTAGGTGGATTTTTATATTTTTTAAATATCCAATTTTCTTATAAAAATGACGGCTTAGCATTTTATTTTGATGGTTTATCCTTAAATGTTATAGCGCTCATTGTATTAAGTCCGATAATAATAATTGCCTATGTAAAACAACTAAAAGAAATGAAAGAAAATTATTCAAACTACTATAATATTGATTTATATTTAAAAAGTGGAGAAAAAATAGAATTAACTGGTTTTTTAGACACAGGAAACAAATTAACGGATCCATACAAAAAAAGACCTATTATCCTAATCAATAAGTCTTTAATAAAAGATTACTATAACTATAATCTTAATAATATATTATTAGTGCCATATGACAGCTTAAATCATAAAGGTTTATTAAAATGCATAGTACCAGATAAAATATTTATTCAAGGAATAGGATTTAAGAAAAACTTCTTAATAGGAATAAGTAATGAAAAAATCAATATAGATGGAATAGATTGTATCTTAAGCCAAAAAGTATTGGAGGGAAAATAATGAAAAAAATAATAGCCATAATCAAAAAAATACTAAAGAAATTTAATTACATTTTCTACTTAGGCAGTACAGATATATTACCCCCACCATTATCTAAAGAAGAAGAAAATGCCTATGTAGAAAAATCTATGCAAGGAGACGTCGAAGCAAGAAATAAATTAATCGTTCATAATCTAAGATTAGTAGTATTTTTAGCCAAAAAATATGAAAATACTAAAGTAGATTTAGAAGATCTAGTTTCTATAGGAACTATAGGATTAATAAAAGGAGTAAACACCTATAAATTAGATAAAAATATTAAGTTAGCAACATATGCTTCCCGTTGTATTGATAATGAAATTTTAATGTATTTAAGAAAAACAAAAAAGAAAAGAACAGAAGTAAGCTTTGAAGATAGTTTAAGTTTTGACTCAGAAGGAAATGAATTACATTTAGAAGATGTGCTAGGCACTGACTCTGATATCGTCACCAAAGGCCTAGATGACGAGTTAGACAAAAAAATACTATACGAAGAAGTAAGCAAACTAGAAGGAAGAGATAAAGAAATTATAGAATTAAGATATGGCTTAAATGGGAAAAAGGAAATGACTCAAAAAGAAGTAGCAAACATCTTAGGCATTTCCCAATCGTATATTTCAAGAATAGAGAAAAAAGTTATAAAACATCTATCTAATATTATTAGAATTTAATCAATATAACTTTTAAACTTTAAAGGCTTTATACATTCAATGTCATAGCCCATAATAGTTATATGATGCGTAACCTTAGCAAGGATAGCATTTTTATCTTGTATATACTCCTTCCCGTGCTTTTTTAATGCAAAGTCATAAACATCCAAAAAACTTTCTGATGAAACAGGATACTTTAACATTTCTTCGCAAATTTTTTTTGCTAAATCAGCATATTTCATATTCTCACCCCTTTACATTTAATTCATACTATTCTAACAGCACCATTCTAAAGGCATATTTTAAATTGCGTAAATATGCTAAAATAAATGTGGAGGCAGTAGTATGAATGCATTAAGAGAAGTAAGAGGAATAAATGAATTGAAAGATTATGGAAAAGTAGAGATCAAGTTAAATTCCATAATGGATAAATACGGTATATCAATGTATCAAATGACAAAGCTAACAGGACTAAAACACACAACTGTTAAATCTTACTATACTAACGCTCCAATAACTAGAATAGATTTAGATGTAATATCTAAATTTTGCTATGTATTAGATTGTAAAATAGAAGACATTATTGTCTATATACCACCAAATTCATAAACACCTACCAGGTGTTTATTCCTCTTACATCTCTATTGTAACATATTTGTAACAAAAATAAACATTATTTTTAACAAAAATTTTCTAAATATTACAATGGAAAATAATGGAAATTAATTACTAGATTACTATTCATCGTTTAAAACATGAGACATGTCATAAAAAGCATGAAGTAAAAAATAATATCATATTTCAATGTTGAAATATGATAGTTTTTATTGTATAATTAAATTGCAAATAATTAAAAGGCTTGTTGCTTTTTTCTTTCTAGGAGGTATGTTATGGATTACACTATAAAAATAGATGCTTTTGATGGACCGTTAGATTTATTACTACACTTAATAAAAAAATCTAATATAGACATAATAGATATATCAATAAGTGAAATAACAAATCAATATTTAGATTACATAAATAAAATGGAAGAATTAAATATAAATGTAGCATCCACTTATCTAGTAATGGCATCAGAATTAATGGAAATAAAAAGTAAAACTCTACTTCCTCAAAAGACGGAAGTTGATAATGATAATGAAGAAGACGAAGAAGAAGTATCAAGAGAAAAATTAATTCAAAAACTAATAGAATATCAAAAATATAAAATGATAACAGAAGATTTTAAAGAACTAGAGCACAATAGACAACAAATATATATTAAAAGTCCAGAAAAGCTAACAGATATGTATCAAAAAGAAATAACAAACGACGGTAGTACAACAGTAGACGATTTAGTAAAAGCCTTTGAAAAATTTTTAGAAAGAAAAGAAAAAGAAAAGCCTTTATCAACAAAAGTAACTAATAAAGAATATAGTGTAAAGAAAAGAAAAACGTGGATAAAAAATTATTTAAAAGAACACACAAAATCAAAATTTACAGAATTATTTGAAGAATACAATAGAAGCTATATAGTAGTAACATTTATGTCTATTCTAGAATTAGCAAAAGAAGGGGAAATAGACATAAAACAAGATAATAATTTCTCAGATATATATATAGAATTGAAGGTGCAGTAATGGAAGGAATATTAGAAGGACTATTATACGTTCAAGGTGACGAAGGTTTAACCCTAAAACAAGTAATGTCAATATTAAGTCTTGATGAAGAACAAGCAAAGAAATTAATTTATACTCTAAAAAATAATTATGAAAAAGAAGATAGAGGATTAAGAATAAATTATTTAGGAAATACATTTAAATTAACAACAAAACAAGAACACAAGGCTTATTATGAAAAATTGTTAGATAATCCAGAAAATGGACTATTAAGTCAAACCTCTTTAGAAACTCTAGCTATTGTAGCATATAATGAACCAATAACTAGGGCTCAAATAGATGAATTAAGAGGCGTAGACTCAATTTACATAATAAGAAAACTATTAGCAAAAGGTTTAATAAAAGAAGCAGGAAGATCAGATTTACCAGGAAGACCAATATTATATAAAACTACAGATGATTTTCTAGATTATTTTGGCTTATCAAGTAAAGATGATTTACCAGATATAAGTAAAATAGAAGTAGAAGAAGACGATGAAAAAGATTTATTTAAATCAAACTACAAAGAAGAAAGCAGTGATGAATAATGAGATTAAAAAATGTAAAAGGTGCAAAAGAAATAATAGAAAAAGGAACATATTACATAGATAACCCCTATGAATTAATTGGCAGTTGGCAAAACGTATTTAAAAATAACAACCCAATATATATAGAAATCGGAATGGGTAAAGGAGATTTTATAATTAAAAATGCTTTACAATTTCCTAATATAAATTTTATAGGAATAGAAAAATTTGATAGTGTTATAGTAAGAGCTATCCAAAAATCAAACGAATTAGAGATAGAAAATTTAAAATTAATCAGAATGGATGCCGAAAGAATAGATGAAGTATTTGCAAATGAAGTAAGTAAACTATATTTAAATTTTTCAGATCCATGGCCTAAAGATAGACATGCTAAAAGAAGATTAACTAGTCCAAAATTTTTAAGTACTTATGATAAAATATTTAAAAACAATATTGCAAATATTGAAATGAAGACAGATAATATTGATTTATTTAACTATTCAGTTACTACATTAAAGGAAAATGGTTACAACATAACATATTTGACTAATGATTTACATAGTGAGAATGTATTTAATATTACAACTGAGTATGAAGAAAAGTTTTCAAAAAAAGGAATAAAAATAAATAAGTTAGAAGCATTTAAGAAAATAGATTAATAAATATTAAAAATCTATTTCTTTTTTTTCTTATATTTGATATAATCTATAGTAGATTTAAGGAGGAATATAATGGTATTTGAAAATAGAAATCCTATAATTATCTTAATTGCAGGTAAAGCAAGAAGTGGTAAAAATACAGTATCTAAAATATTAGAAAGTGAGTTTATTAAAGAAAACAAAGAAGTAATAATCTCACCATATACAAAATATTTAAAAGAATATATTCATAATATTACAGATTGGAATATAGAAGATGAAAATAATAAGCCACGAGATTTATTACAAAAATTAAGCTCTGAATTAATAAAAGGAAAATTAGGACTAGAAAATATATTTATTAATAGACAGATAGAGGATATAAAAATATATTCATATTTTAAAGATGTAATAATTATTAATGATGTTAGATTTCCTAAAGAAATAGATACAATTAAAAATATTTTTACCAATGTAGTATCAATCCAAGTAAAAAGAAGTAATTATATAAGTGGTTTAACTAAAGAACAATTACAAGATGTAACAGAAACCTCATTAGATAATTATAATAACTTTGATTATATTATAGAAAATGATGATATTGAATTATTAAAAGAAGATACCATAAATATATTCAAATCCCTACAGAAAAGAGGAGAAAGTAATGAATAAAATAATTGCTATAGTAGGAATGTGTGGTAGTGGAAAAAGTATTGCTACCGACATATTAGTAAGTAAAGGATACGAGAAAGTATATTTTGGAGGAGTTACCATGGATAAACTAAAAGAAGAAAATCTTGAAGTAAATCCCCAAAATGAAAAAATGATGAGAGAAAAATTAAGAAAAGAATATGGTATGGCAGCATATGCAAAAATATTGTTACCAAAGATATTAGAATTATCAAAAAAATCAAATGTAGTATTAGATGGATTATACTCTTGGGATGAATATCAAATATTGGAGACGGAGTTAAAAGACAAATTTACTACAATTGCAATAGTAACAGATAAAAAAATAAGATATAATAGATTAGAAAAAAGAGTTATAAGACCATTAACATCTACTGAAGCAAAAGAAAGAGACCTAGCAGAAATTAACAATATCGCTAAAGCTCCACCTATTGCCTACGCAGATTATTATATTTGTAACAACGGAAGCTTAGAAGAATATGAAAAATTATTAAATAATATCTTATTAGATTTAGAAAGGAAGTAATAACATGAAAAAATTAACAAGTGAACAAATAATAAGAACATATATAGATTTCTTTGTAAGTAAAGGCCATTTAGAAGTAGAAAGCTCATCACTAATACCACATAATGATCCTAGTGTTTTATGGGTAAACGCTGGAGTAACACCACTAAAAAAATATTTTGATGGAAGTGTAGTTCCTCCTTGTAGAAGACTAACAAGTTGTCAAAAATGTATCAGAACTAATGATATAGAAAATGTTGGAGTAACTGCTAGACACCATACATTCTTTCAAATGTTAGGTAACTTTTCTATCGGAGATTATTTCAAAAAAGAAGCTCTAACTTGGGCATTTGAATTATTAACAAGTAAACAATACTTTGATATTGATGTAAATAAATTATATGTAACAGTATATCCAACAGACTTAGAAGCATACAATCTATGGGTAACTTTAGGAATAGATCCATCCCACATAGTAAAATTAGAAGGCAATTATTGGGAAATAGGAGAAGGTCCAAGTGGTCCTGACAGTGAAATATTCTATGATAGAGGAGAAAAGTACGACAAAGATAAATTAGGAATAAAATTATTACAAGATGATATAGAAAATGATAGATACATAGAAATATGGAATAATGTATTTAGTCAATACAATGCAAAAAAAGGTGTACCAAGAGAAGAATATGAAGAATTACCAAGTAAGAATATAGATACAGGAATGGGAGTAGAAAGAATGGCTTGTATCTTCCAAAATGCAGAAACTAACTATGAAACAGATTTATTCTTACCAATGATACACGCCCTAGAAGAAATAAGTGGACTACCTTATAATAAAAGAAAAGAATTCAAAGTAATTGTAGATCATATAAGAACATTAGTATTTGCCTTATCTGATGGAGCAACATTTGAAAATTACGGAAGAGGATATGTATTAAGAAGATTATTAAGAAGATCAGTAAGAATGGGAAGAAAATTAAATATAGAAAAATCATTCTTAGGAGATTTAGTAGATGTAGTAGTAGATAAATATAGTGCTGTATATCCATATTTATTAAAAACCAAAGAAGAAGTAAGAGAACAAATATCAAAAGAAGAAGACTTATTCAAAAAAACATTAAAATCAGGAGAAAAAAGATTAGAAGAAATATTCTCTTCTCAAACAAACAAACAAATATCAGGTCTTGATGCATTTAAATTATATGATACATATGGTTTTCCAATAGAATTAACAGAAGAAGCTGCAGAAGAAAAAGGATTCACAGTAAATATAGAGGAATTCCAAAAATATATGGATGCCCAAAAAGAAATGGCAAGACAAAATCGTAAAGTAGAAAGTAGTATGAATATTCAAAATGAATTGTTAATAAATTATACTAAAGAAAGCAACTTTATAGGTTATGATACTCTAGGATCTAAAACAGAAGTATTAGATATAATAAAAAATAATGAATTTGTAGATAGTATCATTGATGAAGGATATATATTCATAAAAGATAATCCATTCTACGCCGAAAGTGGAGGACAAGTAGCAGACAAAGGATATCTAAAAAATGATAATTGTAAATTAGAAGTACTAGACGTAATAAAAGCACCAAACAAACAACATCTATTACATGTAAAAGTATTAGAAGGAACCTTAACAAAAGGAGAAGTTATACTAACTCATGTATTACAAGAAGAAAGAATGGCTACAACAAGAAATCATAGTGCTACCCATATACTACAAAAAACATTACAAGATGTTTTAGGAGATAATGTTCACCAAGCAGGTTCTAGAGTAGATGAAAATACCTTCAGATTCGATTTTATCTATCACGGAAGATTAAGTGATGAATTAATTGAGAAAATAGAAGATAAAGTAAATGAAAAAATAAATCAAAATATTGATGCCCAAATAGAATATCTACCATTAGAAGAAGCTAAGAAAAAAGGTGCTATGGCATTATTTGAAAATAAATATGGAAATATTGTAAGAGTAGTAACAATTGGAGACTCAGTAGAATTATGTGGAGGAACCCATGTAAAAAATACTAAAGATATTGGTAAGTTTGCAATAGTATCTCTAGAAAATAAAGGAGCTGATACCTTCAGGTTAGAAGGAGCAACAAATAATAAAATTAATGATGCCCTAAAAGAAGCAGTAAAGCCATATTATGAAGAAATAACTAGATTACTAGAAAAAATCAAGAAAATATTAACTGATATAAAAACATTAGGACTAGATATACCATTTAATTTTGATATGAGCACAAATGAATTAACAAGTTATAAAGATGTTGTATCATATAAAGAAAAAGTATCATACTTAAAAGATGCTATTAAAGAATTAGAACGTAAATACATAGAAGAAAAAACTAAAAAATCAGTAAGTGATTTAAGTGTATTCTTAGATTCTAAAGAAGAAATAAACGGAATTAATGTAGTAGTAGCAATCTGTGAAAATTATGAAACAACAATATTAAAACAAATAGCAGATGCAATAGATAATAAATTAGATAATGCATTTATACTATTAGCAAATATAAATGGTACTAGTGTAAACCTAATAGCAAAGTCTTCTTCAAAAGTAAACGCTGGAACAATAGTAAAAGAAATATCTTTAAAATGTAACGGCAACGGAGGAGGAAGTCCTAAGTTTGCTCAAGGTGGAGGTAATAATGCTACAGATATAGCAGAATACCTAGCAGAAGTAAAAGAACAAATTAAAAATATTTAAACTATTGATTAACATTGATTTTTCTAATAAAAATTCAAGAATGTACTAGACAAAATAGTTGAAATATGATATATTATTAATGCAATCGAATTTAACTTGATTGTGTATTATTAGATGATATTAACATATAATAATATTGCTATATAATATTTATATAGTATAAAAAAGCAGGTGAAGCCAGCCTATAAATGGCAGCTAAAAAAGTGAGTGAAGCCAGCTCTATAAATGGCAGCTAAAAAAGTGAGTGAAGCCAGCTCTATAAATGGCAGCTAAAAAAGTGAGTGAAGCCAGCTCTATAAATGGCAGCTAAAAAAGTGAGTGAAGCCAGCTCTATAAATGGCAGCTAAAAAAGTGAGTGAAGCCAGCTCTATAAATGGCAGCTAAAAAAGTAGGCTAGAGAGCAAACTCTAGTCTTTTTCTATAAAGAAAGGGTGGTTTTATGTATAAAAATCTAAAAATAGTTAAAGTTGACAGTGATTATTGTGATTACCTAAGAAAATTTGATAATAAGGTACCATATAATAAAGGTAGAAAAGAATTAAGACCATTTATAGGAATATTATTCACAGTTGAAGAATGTTTATATTTTGCACCATTATCAAGCCCAAAACCAAAACATCAAAAATTAAAAAACACAATAGATATATTAAAAATAAAAAATGGTGTTTATGGAATAGTTAATTTCAATAATATGATACCAGTAACTAAAAATAATTACATTGAATTTGATTTGAAAAATAAATCACCAAATAAAAATGAAAAATTTAGAATAGAACTTTTGAATAATCAATTAAGACTTCTAAATGCAAATAAAAATGAAATTTTTAAAAAATCTAAATTATTATATAATCTATACAAAAATAACAAACTTCCTAAAAATGTGAAAGATAGATGTTGTAATTTTGAATTGTTAGAAGAGAAAAGTAAAGATTATGAAAAAAGTAAGATTTAAATATATTCATATGTTTATAGAATAGACTAGAGAGCAAGCAAACTCTAGTCTTTTATTATTAATATATAGGAAAGAAGATAGGGAAAACAAAGATAATTATTATATTATTCTATATATTAATAACAGCGCTTCTATCTATTAACTATGCGCTGATTAACCAAAAACAAAAAAAATACAAAAAGGTGAAATGAAAAGTTAAATGGAACAGTATTAAAAAATTATTGGAAGCCTTTATT
>CAVJSY010000134.1:0-5697 GCA_963652285.1 Oribacterium sp. | reverse complement strand
CAAATATACAAACACTACTACCATCTTTTAAGATAGCATCTATTCTCATATCACTAGTACCTATCATAAAATCAACATGAGTCTTAGAATCATTAACGCCATGTTTAAGTAATTCCTCATCACTCATATCAAGTCCTCCCTTAATACATTCAGGAAAACCCGCTCCTAAAGCAATATGACAAGAAGCATTTTCATCTATTAAAGTAGTTTTAAATATAGTATTCATACTTGATATTAAAGAATCATCACAAACTAATGCACACTCTCCTAAGTAACAAGAATTACTATCATTAGTTACAATTCCCTCTAATATATCTTTTCCTCTTTTAGCACCTACTTCTATTGCCTTACCTTCATTAAATCTAACATAAAATTCATCTACTATTCCCCCATTATACATTAAAGGTTTACTAGAATAAACAATTCCCTCAGTTTTATTATATACTGGACTAGTAAATACTTCATAACTAGGAAGATTAGCCATAATACCATTATCAAGTGCTGATTCATATATATAATCATTAGGTAATGTAACCCATAAATCAGTTCCTAATGAATTAGTATAATGTAATTTATCTATATTAAGATTTGTTAAATAATTAGCAATTCTACTATTTTTATTAATAATTTCATTCCAAGCCTCTACAGCATTATTTTTATCTATCATACACATATGAAATATATCATTTTTTAATTTTTCATAAGAATTTGTATCATTAGGATATATACTAGATGCCCAACGTTCTCCAGGATACGCTACTATAGCCCAAGGAATTTCACACTTATTTTGCATACTCCTATATATTGGCTTAGTACTTTGTCTTACTTTAGCACTTCTTGCTATCTTTTTAGCATCTATATCATCCATAAGTCCTGGATACTCAGTTTCAAACATTAAAAAGTTAGCCCCTTTTTTAGCATATTCATCCCACATATATTTATTAAAATAAGGATGATTATCAATCTCATCAATGCTAATAGAAGATAATATTTCATGTTCTTTTTTAGGATCTAACACTTCTTCATAAATATCATTTATTCCCATATCATTAAGTCTACTCTTTAGTATTTCTATAAAAGGACTAATCTCACAGCAGTAAGATAAAAATATACTTTTTCTTTTACTATCAATACAAATATTACTAATTAAATCAACATATTTATAATCTCTATTATCCATATTATTCTCCACTTTCTATATAATTACAATCTATACATTTAATACCATCTTTACTACTAACTAGTAATCCCCCACACTTCTCACACAATCTACCTATAGGTTTATCCCAAGAAGCAACCTTACATTTAGGATAATTATTACAACCATAGAATATTTTACCTCTTTTAGTAGTCTTTTCTACAATCTTACCTCCACACTTAGGACAATCCATTATTTCTACTACCTCTTTCTTTTCTTCGTTATCTTTTATATACTTACATTCTGGATAATTAGAACACGCTACAAACTTACCATATCTACTTTGCTTAATAACTAAAGGACTTCCACATTTAGGACACATTTCTCCTGTTAAAGTAGGAGCTTTCTTCTCCATTTCTTTAAATGCTACTTCAACTTTAGGTTCAAAATCATCATAGAATTTTTGTAATAATTCATACCATACCATATTTCCATCTGCTATTTTATCTAAATCATCTTCCATTTCTTTAGTATATTCAACATTAATAATATCTTTAAAAAATTCTTGTAACTTGTCAGTAGTTTCAATACCTACTTCAGTAGGAACAAATTTTTTATCTTCTACTGTAACATATGCTCTTTCTTTTATAGTATCAATAGTTTTAGCATAAGTAGAAGGTCTACCAATACCTAATTCTTCCATCTCTTTTATAAGTTTACTTTCAGTATATCTAGCTGGAGGTTTAGTTTCATGTTCTGATATTTCAATATCAGAAGTACTAATAATACTACCACTTACTAAACTAGGTAATACTTTATCTTTAGAATCTTCATAATCAGAATATACTTTCAAATACCCATCAAATACTAATACTTGACCAGTAGTCTTAAAACCATAATCATTATTATATAACCATACTGTAGTAACAAGAACAGTAGCATCTTTCATTAAACTAGCAAGTGCTCTATAATAAATCATTCTATATAATTTATATTCATCATTAGTTAAAAATTTCTTTACAGACTCCGGAGTTCTATTAATACTAGTAGGTCTTATAGCCTCATGTGCATCCTGTACATTTTCTGTTTTATTACTTTTCTTAACATAACCAATATATTCATGTCCATAATTTTCTTCGATATAAGCATAGGTACTTTTAATAAATTGATCACTCATTCTAACAGAATCAGTACGCATATAAGTAATTAAACCTACAGTTTCATTTTCTAATGTTATTCCTTCATATAATTTTTGGGCTACAGACATAGTTTTCTTAGAAGTAAAATTAAGTTTATTAGAGGCCTCTTGTTGCATTGTTGAAGTAGTAAAAGGAAATTTACTCTTTTTATCTTTCTTCTTTTGTTCTACACTTCCAACTTTAAAATCATTACTAAGTTTATTTAAAATATTTTCTGCTTCTTCATAAGTATTAATTTCTATTTTCTTATCAAGATAAGTTTGCAAATTAACATCCATATCTTTAAAATGAGCATCTATTTCATAATACTTAGTAATATTAAAAGCATTTATTTCTCTTTCTCTATCAACGATCAATTTCAAAGCAACACTTTGAACTCTACCTGCACTCTTGCCTCCTGTTTTTGATTGCATCAATTTAGAAAGTCTAAATCCTATAATTCTATCAAGTATTCTTCTAGCCTCTTGTGATTTTACTAAATCATCATCAATTTCTCTAGCCTTAGAAAATGAATTTAATATAACATCTTTAGTAATTTCATTAAAAACTATTCTTTTATAATTATTATCTTTAATACCTAAGGTATCATATAAATGCCAACTTATAGCCTCTCCTTCGCGATCGGGGTCGGTAGCAAGATAAACAAAATCACTATCTTTAACATCTTTCTTTAATTCATTAACTAATTTTTTCTTCCCTTTTATTATTTGATAATCTGGTTTAAAATGGTTTTCTATATCAACACCAAATCCAAATTTACCTGATGTAGATAAATCTCTAATATGTCCCAAAGAAGAAACTACTTTATAATCATTTCCTAAATATTTTTCAATAGTTTTACTCTTACTTGGTGACTCCACTATTACTAAATTTTTCATATAGACTCACGTCCTTTCTCTGTAACATTATATACTAAAACTATCTACTTTTGTCAAGTATTTTTTTTATAGTTTACAATTACATAGCTATATATAATCATCTGGCATACCTATAAACACTACCATTATTAAGTTCTATATTTTTATAATAAAAAAGTTCTGATACCGTAACAATTTTAAAACCACGTCGTAAAAGTTCTGGTATTACTTTCTCTATAGCATTTCCCGTAGCACTATAAATATCATGCATAAGAATAATATCTCCATCTTTAACTTTATTTACTATTTTATTATATATATAATTAGAATTATGATGTTTCCAATCTAAAGTATCTATATTCCAAAGTATTATAGGTCCTTTAACAACACTTTTAATTTTCTTATTAACAGAACCATAACTAGGTCTAAAAACAGTTGGATAAATAGAAATATTATTATATATAAGTTCACTAGTTTTATTAAATTCATCTTCTACTTTTTCTTTAGATAATCTAGTTAATAATTTATGAGAATATGAATGATTACCTATTTCCATACCACTATTATATAAATTATTTAAAACACCTATTTTATTATTAATATTAGTACCCAATAAAAAGAATGTTGCCCTAACACCATATTTATTTAAAATAGAAATAATCTTATTAGTATTATGACTAGGACCATCATCAAATGTAAACGCTACCATCTTACTATCTTTAGATACAACTTTATTCATATAAATATCATATTCCTTATCATTAGTATCTTTAGTTTTATTAATACTATGACTATCTAAATCAATTTTAAATAATTCTTTTCCACTATCATATAAAGATTTAGAATATTTGTAATAATAAAATACTAAATCTAAATTAGTATCATTTATATTATAATCATAATCTAAAAAGCAATAATCATAGTCACCATATTTAAAATCATTAAGTTTTAAATTAACATAATTATTAATATATTCATCTAACCAATCATCCCCAAATTTAGGATACATAATATCTATATTATCTTCACTATATTCATAATTAACTATTTCCTTATTACATTTACTAAAATAAATAATAATAAGTATTGCTAATACAATAATTAAGATATAAAATATTTTTTTCAATATAGTTCACCCTTTAAATTATATTCTAAATACTAGTTATATATTAATTTTACATAATAACAAATTTATTCCATAATTTACCCATATTTTTATCATATACTTATATCAAGAAAGGAGAAGTGATATTATAGAGATAAAAATAATTGGTTCGAATTGTTCCAATGGTATGAGATTAAAAAAGATAATAAAAAGAGTTGAAGAACAAATAAATGTTCCCGTTAGTATTTGTGAATTAAATACAAACTCCGATAAAAAGAAATATAATATTAAAATAACACCTGCGATTGTTGTTGATAATAAAATCATCAGTCAAGGGAAAATTTTATCAGATAGAGAAATAAAAAAATTAATATTAAACACCTCTACAGTTTAATATAAGAAAGTAGACAAACTCACTCCTATGTCTACTTTCTATTTTTTTAAATAAACTATAGACATTATTACAAATTTATGGTATATTATAGGTGCATAAGCGATTATATTATGCAAAATTGCATATAATATTAATGCCTTATGGCAAAAAAAGCTAGTGATTCCCACTATGAGAGGAACTTAAAAAAGCGGTGATTCCGACCATAACAGGAACTTAAAAAAGCGGTGATTCCGACCATAACAGGAACTTAAAAAAGAAACTAGAGAGCAAACTCTAGTTTTATTATGCTTTTTGATGTATAATTCTATCAGAGGTGATTTTATATGAAAGAAACTTTAATTTTGGTAAGATTAGATTCAAAATATTGCAATTATTTAAGAAAGTTTGATAATAAAGTTCCATATAATTATAATGAAAAAGAATTAAGACCATTCGTTGGTGTATTATTCAAAGTAAATAATTACAAATATTTTGCTCCTTTAGCAAGTCCTAAACCAAAACACTTAAAACTAAAATCCAAAATAGATTTTCTAAAAATTGATAATGGTAAACTAGGTGCAATTAATTTTAATAACATGCTCCCTGTTACAGAAAAAAACATTATTAAAATAGATTTAAATAAAAAGTGTTTAACTAAATCAGAAACAAAATACATGAATTTATTAAAAGAACAAATCTTTTGGCTAAATCGTAATGATAATAAATTATTTGAAAGATCAAAAAAATTATATAACAAATATATAAATAATGAACTAAATCCAAATATAACAAAAAGATGCTGTAACTTTAAACTATTAGAAGAAAAATGTAATGAATATAACAATATAAAAAGTTAGACACAAAATCTAACTTTTTTATTATTATCACAATTATTTACTAACAACTAATTTCACATACCATGATTTCATAATTTATTACGCTACACACTCAATTTTTTACATTTTTATCTAATTTATAAGTTTTAAAATTATGATAATAAAAATAATATGATATGAGATTAAAAA
>CAVJSY010000133.1:0-2584 GCA_963652285.1 Oribacterium sp. | reverse complement strand
ATTTATTACCAGATATTTTAATGATGATCTATCAGAAGAAAAGAAATTTGAAATATGTCTGCAACAATTAAATGATTGTGATAATATTAAAATGCTTAAACAAAAAAGATTTTCTGATTATTATCCAAATATTAAACAAGATAGTAGATTACTATCTTGGATATATAAAACAAATGCAAGTACAATAGATGGACTATTAAAAACAAGAAATGATTTACAAATTAAATATCCAAATGGATATAAAATATTACAAGAAAGCACCATAAATAGAGAAAAAGAAAAAATAGATTATCTGGACTTTGATTCAAAATTAGAAATATATCTAAAATATATAGAAGATCATAATTTTCCAACATATAGTGATAAAATAAGATTCTCTGATTTAGAATCAAATAAAAATAATACAACCCTATATTCTTGGTCATATGATCAATTATATAATGAAGATGCTATAAAATATGCTAAAGATAAATATAAAGATAAATATCCTAAAGCTATATCTAAAGTACTGGAAAAATATGATGAACTATTAAGTATGAGAAAAATTTCAATAAAAAGAATTAGTCAAGAAGATAAAGTACAAATATTTATGGAATATATTAACACTAATCCGATTCCAACAATAGCAAATGAGTTAAGATTTTGTGATATTTCAAATAATCAAGATGAAACAATAATTGCTAGTTGGTTAAGAGATACTATTGCTAAAAGAAAAGAAACATTAATTAGTATATGTGAAAACTATAAAGATATATATCCTCTAGCATATGAAAAAATATGTATTAAATTAAAGAAAAATGAAAGCATTAAAAGGAAAAAACAAGAAAAGAAATTATTACAAGTATTAAAAAATATTTTAGAAAACAAAGAAAAATCTTACACAATTAAGAAAAAAGTGTTATAATGGAAAAGTCGGTAAAAGAGCAATACAAGTAGTATTGTCTTTTTATCTCAAAAAGAAAAGGAGTGAAATAATGAAAAAAGAAGAAAATATCTTAGGATATGAAAATATCAAAACCTTAATGAAAAAATTTTCTATTCCCTGTATAATATCTTTAGTAGTAAATGCCTTATATAATATAGTAGACCAAATATATATAGGCTGGGGAGTAGGATATTTAGGTAATGGTGCTACTAATATAATATTCCCAATAACAGTAGTAGCCTTAGCATTTGCCTTAATGCTAGGAGATGGAACAAGTGCTTATCTAAGTTTGAAATTAGGAGAAAAGAAAAAAGATGAAGCCAAAAAAGGAGTATGTAACGGTATTATATCATCAGTAATTGTATCTTTATTATTATGTATAATATGTTTAATATTTCTACCAAAATTAATATATCTTTTTGGTTGTACTAAAGCCTTAAAGAAATTTGCCTTAGAATACGGATATGTAATAGCACTAGGATTACCATTTGTAATGATAGGTACAACATTAAATTCAATAATAAGAGCAGATGGAAGTCCTAAATACGCTATGACATCAATGGTAATAGGAGCAATATTAAACATAATATTAGATCCAATATTTATATTTGTATTTCATATGGAAGTAGAAGGTGCTGCAATAGCAACAGTAATAAGTCAAATAGTAACATTTGTAATGAATATAGCATATTTAAGAAAATTTAAATCAATTACTCTAACAAAGAAAGATTATAAATTTAATTTAAATATCACTAAGAATATAGCAATGTTAGGAATATCAAGCTTTATTACTCAAATGTCAATAGTAATAGTAATAGCAGTACAAAATAATATGCTTGCTAAATATGGTGTTAATTCAAAATATGGAACAGAAATTCCTATAACAGTAATAGGAATAGTAATGAAGATAAATCAAATATTAAATAGTATAATTATTGGTATTGCTGCTGGAAGTCAACCAATTATTGGTTATAATTATGGTGCTAGTAATTATAAAAGAGTAAAAGAAACATTAAAATACGTAATAAAAGTAAGTCTATTTGTAGGCTTAGTAGCATTTATTCTTTTCCAAATTATACCAGAACAACTAATTTCAATATTTGGATCTGGTAGTGAGTTATATAATGAATTTGCTTGCCTAACATTTAGAATAATGCTTTTACTAACTATATGTAACTCAGTTCAAATAGTATCAGGAATATTCTTCCAAGCAATAGGAAAAAGTGGAAAGAGTGCATTCTTATCACTATCAAGACAAATTCTATTCTTAATACCTGCAATGATTATAATGAGTAGTATTATTGGAGTAAAAGGAGTACTATATGCAGGACCTATAGCAGATGGCTTAGCATTTATAATATCAGTAATATTATTAATTAAAGAAAATAAAAATCTAAACAAGAAAGAAGTAAATATTACAGCCTTATCAGAAGACATAAAAGAATCTAATATCTTAAAAAACAAAATTATTATAACTATAGCAAGAGAATATGGATCTGGCGGAAGATATGTAGGAAGATTAGTAGCTCAAAAGTTAGGAATTAAATTTTATGATAAAGATATAATGGTTAAATTAGCAGAAAAAACTGGATTATCTTTAGATTACATTGAATCAAACGAACAAAAAAGAGATAATATTGCTAATATCAGTTCTAATAT
>CAVJSY010000132.1:0-3575 GCA_963652285.1 Oribacterium sp. | reverse complement strand
TACTAAAGTCCATTTTAAATTAGAGGCTTTAAATAAATTATCATCATCAGCACTTGTTACTTTTATATATACATGACCATATACATTTAAATTATCTCCACTTTCTTCTTTATTAAAAGTAATATCATTACTAACTCCACCTTTATAATCGGTACTTGGTGTTATAGTTTTACCTTCTACTTTAGTAGATGAATATTTAATATATGGATCTAAATCAGCAAAGTTAACATCTACTGATACTTCACTACTTTTCCAGACATACCATGCAAAAGAGGCTCCTATACACATAACAAATACAAATATATATATGAATAATATTTTTAATGTTTTTTTCATGTGTATCACCTCTATCCTTTATAGAAATTATATCATTATTTACTATTCTTATCAAGATAAAAAAGTTAACTTTTGTTAACTTTTAATTATCTCTTAATATTGCATTATGATTATTTAATACTGCTTCTATTATATTTTTAAATGTTTCATTTACTACTTCATCTGTAAGAGTTTTATCCATACTTTCAAATTTTAAAGAGAATGCTATAGACTTTTTATTTTCTTCTATGTTATTTGTATAAATATCAAATACTTTAATATCAGTTAGTATTCTGTTACCTTTAGTTTGAATAGTTTTAATAATACTTTCACAACTTATATTTTTATCAACGATGAATGCTACATCTTTAGTAATACTTGGATATATTGAGGCTTTTTTAAATTTTATTGGTTTTATATCTGTAATTAGAGCATTCATAGAAAGTTCTGCTACAAATATATCATCTTTAGATGTATTAGGATGTATTCTTCCTACTATTCCTATTTCTTTTTTATTTAAGATAATTTTAGCTGTTTGATATGGATGCATATTAGGTATATTATTATCAGATATAAATGTATATCTGTTATTTAGTCCTAGATAATTTAATAGATTTTCTACTATTCCTTTTATTACATAAAAATCTACTTTATATTTATTTTGCCATGTATTATTTAGATAGTTTCCTTTCATAAGTATAGAAATTTTAGTATCTTCTAATAAGTTTATATCATATGTTTTACTTATTTCATAGATAAGTATATCTTCTATATGTCTTGCTTTATTATAAGTATATGTATTTAATAGAGATGGTATTAATGTTGTTCTTATTACTGATTTATCTACACTCATTGGATTAGGTATTGTTATATTTTCTTTATTTTCATATTTAAATGTACTAGCCATAGTAGGACTTGTTAAGGTATAGGTTTTTACTTCATTTAAACCTAATGCTCTTAATCTTTTTGAGATTAGTTTTCTATATTTTACATCTCCTACATATCTTCCTTTTCTAATTGTTGTTTTTGGTAGAGTAGATACTAAATTATGATAGCCATATAATCTTCCTATTTCTTCTGCTATATCGTTTACGTTTGGTTCTATGTCTAATCTTCTTTTAGGAATTGTTACTGTAAAAGTATGTTCTTTTAGGGTATATGGGAAATCTAGTCTATTTAATTCTTTTTCCATATCACTAGTAGAGATTGTTATTCCTAACATTTTATTTATATCTTCTGCAGTAAATGTTACTACTTCATCTTTTTTATCTATTTTATCATAAGAAACAATTCCACTTAATATTTTAGCATTAGCATATTTTTGTAATAGATGGCAGGCTCTATTTAGAGCATTCATTGTATATTCATAATTTAGACCTTTGCCATATCTGATAGAGGCTTCACTTTTTAGATTTAATCTTTGAGATGTATATCTAATACTTACGGCATCAAAGATAGCACTTTCTATTAGTATATTTTTGGTGTCATTAGTAATTTCTGTATTGTATCCTCCCATTACTCCTGCAATTCCAACTGGTTTAGTTCCATCTGTTATTACTATATCATTTTTTGTTAAATTTCTTGTTTTTCCGTCTAATGTTATTATTTCTTCGTCATTTTTAGCGTCTCTAACTATTACAGTATTACCTAATTTATCTTTATCAAAGAAATGTAGGGGTTGACCATATTCTAACATTACATAGTTTGAGATATCTACTACATTATTAATTGGTCTCATTCCTGCTCTAAGTAATCTTTTTTTAATAAATTCTGGTGATTCTTTTATAACAACATCTGTTACCATTTTTGATAAATAGTAAGGACATTTAGTAGTATTAACTTCTAATTTAAAATGATTTTTAATATCATCAGCTTCTTCTTTATAATCCATTTCTGGTAGAGTTACTTTTTTATTTAAGATACAAGCTATTTCATAGGCAAAACCAATATGGTAGTAGCAATCATTGTTACGGTGTTTATGGATGTCTAATTCATATAATGTATTGTCTAAGCCAAGGTATTTTAATGGATCAACACCTACTTTTGCATCACTTGGTAATTCTTCTATTCCTTTGGCATAAGTAACTTCGTTTTTTTCTTCTAAGCCTAATTCATATAAAGCACATAACATACCATTAGAAATTTCTCCTCTTATTTTACTTGATTCTATTTTAAAATCTCCTGGTAGTACTGCTTTAGGTAGTGCTACTATTACTTTTAATCCACTTCTAACATTAGGAGCACCACAAATTATTTGGGTTATATCTTTATCATTTATTTTAACTTTACAGATATGTAGGTGATCACTATTTGGATGTTCTATACATTCTACTACTTCTCCCACTACTAGGTTATCTATATGATTTGTTATAACTTTTTCTATATTTATTCCTGCTTCTGTTATTTTTTCTGCTAATTTTTTGGGATCTTCATCTTTTATATCAATATAATCATTTACCCATTCTAAATCTATCATATTATCAATTCCTTTCTAATTTTCTTTATCTATTCTATCAAATGTTTTTGTTTCTCTTAGGTCTGTTTGATAGAAAGCTCTTATATCATTGATTCCATATTTTAACATTGCTAATCTTTCGGCACCAAATCCAAAGGCAAATCCTGTCCAAATACTAGGGTCATATCCACAATTTCTTAGTACGTTTGGATGTACTATTCCTGCTCCTGCTACTGTTATCCAACCTGTATGTTTACAGATATTGCAACCTTTTTTATGGCAATTGAAACAGCTTATGTCTACTTCTACTGATGGTTCTGTAAATTGATAGTAACTTGGTCTAAATCTTGTTTCGATGTCACTTCCAAATAATTTTTTTACTATTTCATCTATTGTACCTTTTAAGTCTGATAGGCTTACAACTTTGTCTATTAGTAATCCTTCTATTTGCATGAATTGATGAGAGTGAGTTGCGTCATCATCATCTCTTCTATATGTTTTTCCGGGACAAATCATTCTTATAGGGCTTTTTCCTTTGTGTTCTAACATTACTCTTGCTTGTACTGGTGAGGTTTGACTTCTTAATAATATTTCTTCATCTTTTATGTAGAATGTATCTTGGGCATCTCTTGCAGGGTGACCTTTTGGTATATTTAATAATTCAAAGTTATATTTATCTTCTTCTAATTCTGGGCCATCTTCTACGTCATATCCCATTGATATTAATAATTCTTCTACTTCTTCTACTAGTTTTTCTAATATATTAGGGGCACCTGTATTAATAGAGGTAGCAGGTAGTGTTATA
>CAVJSY010000131.1:0-4504 GCA_963652285.1 Oribacterium sp. | reverse complement strand
AGGAGATGACAAAATAGCTTAGTATTCACTAAACTATTAGTACATTTATATATATCGGGATGTATTGTTAAACCTATTACTCTAGATTTGAACCCCCCCCCATTTTAACTTTTCGTTAACTACTTCTATCATATTTACAGCACTCCCTTTACTAATTATTTTCCTCTTTTTCTTCCTTATCATTTTCATCAATAGTACCACTAGTTACCGTATTATCACTCTTATCACTATTATTATTTTTATCCTTATCACCATCACTATTTTTATTATCATCTGGTGCCGTAATAATTGTAGTATCATCAGTAACAGTATCACTAGTAATAACCTCAGAACTATCAACTTTTGAAGTAACAATATCATCCTTCTTTATATCATCTTCCTTATCATCATTATTTTTAGAAGGAGTAGTATTAGTACTAGGATTAATCTTAGTTACAGTATGATAATTACCATCATCATCCTTATAACTATTCTCTAATACCTCACCATCATATACAGAATTAATCAAATCATGAGCCTTAGTTACAGAATCCTCATCAGGTTCCATTACATATAACTTACTAGTAGAATAAGAATAAGTATAATTAGAACTATCAGTACCAGTCAAACTATTAGAAGTTATAGTCCAATCAGCCATATCATCAAGTTGCATCCTTATCAAAGAAGTCAACTTATTAGTAGGCATATTTGTAACAAAACTACCATTCAAACTATTTAATAACTTATTATACTTATAAATAATTTCCTTACTTATACATTTCTTAAACATTGCTTGCAACAATGCTTGCTGATCCTTTACCCTCTGATTATCTCCTGCCGAAAACGCTTTTCTCTCTCTAGCAAATGACAAAGCCTGCTCGCCATTTACCTTATTATATCCCTTACTATAATGATATCCATCTATTGAAGTAAAATCATAATCAGAATATACAGAAACACCACCCAAAGCATCCACTATCTCTATCACACTAGTAAAATTAACTTTAACATAATAGTTTATATCTATATCTAACAACTCTTCAATTGTCTTAACCGACATATCAACTCCATATAACCCAGCATGTGTTAATTTATCTCTATATCCAGTCTTACCAGGCAAAGCAACATAATAATCTCTAGGAATAGAAGTAAGTAATATCTGCTTAGTTTTCGGATTAACTGTCACAACCATATTAACATCACTTCTAGAAACAGAATCAACACTACCATATGTATCAATTCCAGATACATAAATATTAAATGTCTTCTTAGTAACATCAACATCCTTAGAAAAATTATCTATCTTAACCCTTACCTTAAAAGAATATATAACCTTACAATCATCATTATACCTAGAATCTTCTTCTACTAGCATCTTCAAATAACTATCCTCTATTAAAATAGAATCAACATCACCATCAAATAAAGCACTACCCATCTTATCTATATCCTCATAGTCCCTTAAATCTGGAGTTATCTTACTACGTAACTTCTCAAGTGATTTTTTCTCCTCACTAGTATCATTATCCAAATACCCAACTATCTTATTATTCAAATCTCTTATCTTATCATAGCCTCTATCATTTAACACTATTACTGAATAATTATATGTCTTATAATTAGATACAACATCAGCAAGTAATCCCGAAGTTTTAAACAAATAAAAACTTCCCAAAGATAATATTATAGTAAAAATAACAGCAAAAGCACTACTAGTTTTCTTCTTCTTACTCTTGATTATAAATAACCAAAACAAAAAATCAATAACAAGAATTATTCCTAATACTGCCATAAACCATTTTAATGACAAAACATTCAATTTCATTATTCCCACTACAAATATAGCAGATGCTAAAAATAATAGTAGTAATATTAATTTATATATTAACTTATTTTTTTTCTTTTGTTTCTTAACTTTCATAAATATACATCTCCACTTACAATGATAACATACTTTTTATTATTATTACTAAAAACAATAACAATATACAGAAAGTTTACACATTATTTTAAAATATTTAACGTTATAATAACAGTAAATATTCCAAGTAACAATACACCTATTAAAAGTAAAAAAGTACTAACATAACCAGAATTATCTCTCTCTAGTTTCTTTTTGCCATCATTCAATTTAAATCTATTTAAAAGCCCATTCATATATGACAAAAAAGTATCTAATTCATTATCATCCACATTATAAAAAGCAAGTTCATTTTCTTTATCCCTATTTATATAAAATCCCCTATCCATACAAGAACTTCTCTCTTCTTCATACTTAGATCCAATACAAGAACAATACATCTCTAATATCTCTGGAACTATATTCTTAAAATAATTTATATTATCATATCTGTATTTATATTCCTTTGAACCAATATTTATTATAAGATAATAATCTCCATCATAATATACAATATATATTTTCTTACTATTCTTATTCTCTAATATATACCTTATCTCTGTTAAATAAACATCTTTTTCATAACTATATTTATCACCAATATCACTATACATCTTAGTCTTATACAAACTAAGAGATCTATTAAGACCACACATAACCTCATAAAAATAAGAAACATCACTAACCCTATATAAATGTCTAGAAGCATTATAACCAAAATTATAATAATCAAAAGCAAAATCATACTTATTATTATCTATCTCATATATATAACTAATTCCATTATAATAAAGAGTAACTTTATTCAAATCCTCTATCCTTTTCATAAGTTTAATTATCTCATCTATATCCTTATTAATTATCTGATTATCATCATCAATATCTGCTATAGACTCATATAATTTCTTACCACCACTCATAGTAATAAGTATGCTATCATCAGTCTTATCTATAGTATAAATATATTCATTCTCTCGTAAAGTAAAAAGATTATTTATATACATATTATCCTTTTGATATTCAAAAGTTATATAGCATTCGTAATCATCAAACTTATAATCTACTATCGTAACATTTTTATTCTCACATCTATTTTTAATCTTACTCAAATAATCTTCTATCTTTACTATAGTACTCATATCTTTCACCTACTATAATGATTATAGCAAACAAAGATCAAATTTGCAATTACTTTTATAATAATATCTTATAACAACTTAATAGTTATCTACCTCCAAATGCAATGAATTATTAATAGCGCTACTAACAACAATAGCCAATTTTTCTATAATAAAATCTATCTCCTTTACAGTTACCATCATATTATAATCAATACTAGTTAAAACCTCATTAAATAATTCTTTCAAATCATTTTCATCTAATTCTCCCAACAATCCTCCCAAAGCCTTTCTCTCATCAATTGATAAATCATTATTTTCAATTTTTTTCAAATAATTTTTTCTAGTAACAACCAATTTATTTTCATTATAATTATTTTTAATATAAGATATATGTTTATATAAATAATTTATTGTATCCCCTATTACAGTACTAACATCAACAACAGTAGGAATACCTATTGCTATTACAGGAATACCAATTGTATTTTTACTAATCTCTTTTCTATTATTACCAATCCCACTTCCAGGATGAATTCCACTATCAGTAATCTGTATAGTTCTATTTATCCTACTTATTGAATTAGAAGCCAAAGCATCGATCGCTATAATAAACTTAGGCTTTATACCCCTAGCTATTTCTAAAATTATATCAGCGCTCTCAAGACCAGTATTACCCATCACATTTGGAGCAAAAATTGAAACATTCCTCATCCCTTTCTTTACATTCTCTTTAGATAATAAAAATAAATGCCTAGTTACTAAAATATTTTTTAATGCCTTTGGTCCCAAACTATCAGGAGTAGAATTCTCATTCCCTAGTCCCACTATCAAACACTCATCACTATCATTAATCCCTAAACTCTTATATAACCATTTCAATTCCTCCTCCAATACATTTCCTAACAACTCCCTATCCTCATAATTAGTAATATCAGGAAACTCAATAGTTATATATTTTCCCTTATCTTTATTAAAATATTTATAATTATCATCACTCACTTCTATCCTTGTTACATGTATATCTTTTTTATCATATACTTGCTTATTTAACTTAACATCATCTAAAATATTATTATAAGAATCTATTATCAAATCAGTTCTTATATCAAAATTATTTAAATTTATCCTATTATCCATATCTTTCACCATAAATATTTTTTACAAAATATAAGAAATTATTTGCATTATTCGTTTTTTTTTGATAGAATTATATATAGTTGTTTTGGAAGGAGATGAATTTATATGGCAAACGTTAAAAATGCAAAGAAAAAAATTATACAAATTAGAAAAACAACTTTAGCTCATCAACAAGCAAAATCAACTTTTAAAAACGCTATAAAAGAAACTGATAAAGCAGTTGCTATGGGAAATAAAGAACTTGCTGAAAAGAGTTTAAAGAAAGCAATTAAAAGTTTAGATAATGCTAAAAATAAGGGACTAGTACATAGAAATAAAGTTGATAGAGAAAAATCTCGTTTAACTAAAAAAGTAAATACAATGGAAG
>CAVJSY010000130.1:0-4332 GCA_963652285.1 Oribacterium sp. | reverse complement strand
TTAATTGTGTAAAATTATTATACACCAATTAGGCACACTGTGCAAATAGTGATTTAAAAAAATAAATTTAAAAGAAATAATTAAAATTACTTTTGTATCCTAAATATTTATGATATAATATTAATGAATAAAAAGGAGAATGTGATATGAATATATTAATTTATTTTTGTATCCTATTATTATCATTATTAACAATATATATATCAAATAAAAATAAAGATAAAATAGGACTAATAGTATCATTTATTATAATGAACTTATTATCATTTATACTAGCATTTAAATACATAACAATATCAAACCTAACTATAAATGCTAACTCTATAACATATGTAACAATGCTAAGTATATTATATCTATATCTAGAAAAAACGAACAAGAAAGAAACAAAAAAACTAATAAACATAAATACAACTATAAATATATTTATTGTTTCTCTATTAGTATTAATGTCTCTTTATATCCAGTCATTAGATGATACAATAGGAATTAATATGAAAAATGTATTTTTAGATAACTATAGACTTTTAATAGCCTATCCCCTATCAACAACATTAAGCTTTTATGGAATATTATGGATATATGAAAAAGTTAAAAATATATATGATAATATGTTTATAACAAACACTGTAACATTCTTACTAATAGGCTTAATAGACTTAATTTTATTTACATCTATTGGATACTTATTTACACTAAGTATTAAAATAATAATAAAATTAATATTATCCACATATATGTTGAAAATATTATTAACAGTAATATATTCTATCTTCTTAATGTTAATTCAAAATAAAAAGAAGGTGAAAAAATGAATATAGTATATCTAATAATAGAATTATTAATATGTTTTAGTGCTATAACATACAATTATAAAAAATATTCTTACAATGGACTATATGTATATGCAACTACTTCATTAATATTATCATGTTTAATGTCTTTAAAAACAATAGATATATTTAATTTTACATTAAATCTAGGATTAATCCCATTTGTCTCTTTATTCATAGTAGCAAATATTATTGTCCAAAAAAAAGGAATAGAAGAAATAAAGAATTTAATAATAGTATTATTAATTACCTCTGTTCTATCCTATATAATATTACTACTAGTAAGTAAAATGGATTCAAGCATTATTAATCAATGGACAAGTGCCTCATACGATAATATATTTATTAATAGTCCAAGAATATATTTTGCAAATATTGTAACAATGCTATATATGTTATATTTAAATTCACTATTATATTACTACTTAAAAAAAGAAAAAAATAAAATATGGATAAGTAATATAGTATCAACAGTAATAATTCACTTTTTTGCCACTATAGTATTTATTTTACTAGCGTATGCTATAACAACAAAAATAGATAAAATAATAGGAATGTTATTAATAAGATACATGTTAAGTATTGTAATAGGTTTATTTGGCACTATAATAATTTATATAAATAATAATATAAAAGAAAAGTAAGGAAGTATGTATTATGAGAACAAGAAAACAAGAACTAATAAGTGATGAACTAAAACCACTAGTAAGTAAATTAATAAAAGAAAACAGAGTTAAATATAACTACTCCCTAGAAGATTTAGCAAAGGCCCTAAATTACCAAAAGAATAGACAAACACTACATAAATATGAAACTGGGAAATTAAATATACCATATGATATTTTATTTGAAATATGTAGAATATTTAATATAAGTAATTTAGAATTTCAAAATGCCCCAATCACAGAAGAAGAACAAAAAAAATTAGAAAAGAAAATGGTCAAAGAGTATGTAACTAGTCTAAGACCAGATAAAAATCTAACTCCTCAAATAGAAAAAATAATTAACACTTACAAAAATGCTAATTATGATGCAGTAACTAATAGAAGTGAATTATATGTAAAAGTATCAGACGATTCTATGTCCCCAGTATATCTAAAAAATGATAGAGTTTATTTTGAAAGAAAAGAAGATTATCAAAATGGTGATGACGTTGTAATAGCGGTTAAAAATAATACTTTATCAATTAGAAGACTATATAGATACCCAAAAGGTATAATATTACAAGCTCTAAATCCTAAATATCCAACAATAAATGTTAATGTAGTAGCAAATAACATGATATTAGGATGTGTTACATCAATATATAGAGAAATGAAATAGTTATCAACTTATATGTTGATAATTTTTTTATATATTTTTCACACTTTTTAAGAAAAATCTATTTTAATTTTCTATTTTATTTGTTATACTATAACCAGGTGAGAAAAAAATGGAAAATAAATATAAAGTAACAAATTTAAAAATATATAGTTATATGAAAAAAAGTAATGAAAACAGCTTAAGTAATAATGCATTAACATATTTTCAAAATAAAATTACATATAAAGAATTACTAGTATATATAGAAAAAGTAGCCATATCATTAAAAAAATTAGGAATAGAAAAAGGAGATTATGTACCAGTATGCTTACCAAATATGCCCCAAACAATAATAATATTTTATGCTCTAAATAAAATAGGTGCTATTCCAAATATGATACCGGTTTTAGCAAGTACTGATGAATTTAAACATTATTTAACAGAAACACCTGCTAAAAATTTTATAATGTTTAGAGATTATTATTCAAAAGTAAAAAATATAATTCCAAAAACATCAATAAAAAGAACAATAATCATATCGCCAACTACTTTTATCCCAAAAGATATATTAAAAAAACAGATAACAATTAAAAATATATTAACATCAGGAATGTTAGATTTACAAACAAACTTTTCTCTAAAAAATAAAATTCTTACATGGAATGATATTGTAAAGTTATCTGAAAATGAAAAAAATGTTGAAACAGAAGCCTTTTCATTTTATGATACTGCACTATTATCACATACAGGAGGGACAACGGGAACTCCTAAATCTGCAGAGTTTATAAATGAAAATTTTAATGCAATGTGTGAAGAATATAAAGAAGTAAAAGCACCATTTAAATCTGGAGAAAAAATATTAACTGTACTCCCACCATTTATAAATTATGGATTATGTAATAATATTCATATGCCATTAAGTTTTGGAATAGAAACAATTATAGTACCAACACTCGATCCAAAAGAAGCATCAACATTATTTAAAATGTATAAACCCAATCATTTTATGTGTGTAGCACATTATTTTGAATATATGATGAGTGATAAAAATTTTGACGGAATGGATTTGTCCTTCTTAAAGACAATCACATATGGTGGTGCACCATTTAGCAAAGAGTCAGAAAAAAAATTTAATGAGTTTTTATACAATCATGGAGCATTAAACGTAAAAATTTGTAATGGTTATGGAATGACAGAAAGCACATCTAGCATTGCCTATGAGAGAGAAAAAAATAATAAATTTAAATTATATCCACTACCATACACAAACATAAAAATTGTAAATCCAGAAACAAAAGAACTCTTACCAGATGGAACACCAGGAGAATTATGTGTGTCAGGCCCAACCATATTCAAAGGGTATTATAAAAATCAAGCAGAAACAGAAGAAATTTTAGAACAAGATCAAGAAAATATAATGTGGCTACATTCTGGAGACATAGCAATAAAAGCAGCTGATAGTTCCATAAAAATATTAGGTAGAATTAAAAGAATTTATCCAACGATGGATATTTCAAATGGAAATGTAGCAAAAATATTTCCAGATAACATAGAAAATATATTAAAAAAATCTCAAAAAATAAAAGAATGCGCTGTAGAATGTAAAAAACATAAAGAAAGAGTAAATGTTCCATTCGCATTCGTGGTATTAGAAGAAAATGCAACAGAAGAAGAAGCACTACAAGAACTAAAAGAAAAAAGTCTAGAATTAAATAACTATTCAAGACCATATCACTTTATATTTATAAATGAAATACCAAAAAGCAGTGGTGGTAAGGTGGAATATAAGCAATTAATAAAGTTAATTCCAGAAAATTATGAAGAAGTTATAGAAAAAATAGATTATAAAGTAAATAAAAGAAAGGTGAGAAAAAGATGATAAGTAGTTTGTTTTGTCAAATTTTTAGCCTTTTATACATGGTATCACTTACAATAATATTTTATTCAAAAGAAAGAGTAAAATCGGAAGAAAATAAAATATTTCAAAAGATAATGATTACAAACATAATAGGATTAATAATAGAAATAAGTTGCTTCATACTAGGATATTTCAGTATTGATAAAATAGCATTAAGTAGAATGATGGTAAAATTATATCTTATATATTTATTAACCTTTGTAGCATTTTTTACAACATACTTACTATGTATATCAAAAGAAAAAAACAGTCCTTTATTTAAAAAAATAAATTATATAT
>CAVJSY010000129.1:0-2226 GCA_963652285.1 Oribacterium sp. | reverse complement strand
ACTCTTATCACTATATTCACTAAAATCTAAAACACAAAATTTATAATAGGAAAAAGAAACAACCAATTCCTGACTCTTAGAAAATACTGCACTATCATTAAATTCATAAGGACTAATATCATATTTAATCAAAGGATAAATATATCCTTGTAAAACTAATAAATATAACTTACCATCATCATTTCTTATTTCATTAGCATAATCTATAGCATCCCATATAGAATTATCCTCAAAAAAAATAGCATCATCATAAACAATATTATATTTATTAAAATAAAAATTAGTTAGTGATATAAAAGATACAAAATATAAGCCCATTAAAATAGATAATAAAATTCTATATTTTTTAGTATATAACCACTCTAAAAATACAACTATAAAATAAACTAAACATATATATATAGCATTACACTTATTAACATTCAAATCATTTACACATAAACATACACCAAAAACTATTATAAATAAAATAAACATAAAAAGATCCAATAAATCACAATTTTTCTTTACAATTTTATTTATCAAAATAACAAAACCAAATATACAAGTAGGAATACTAATATAATATAAAGTCCCATATTTAGAAACAGAATTATAAACTAAATCATTTCCTATAAAAATATTTCTAATATCAATTAAAAAATACTTAATATTCAATAATGATATCTCACTTCCTCTATAAAACCACATCTTAGGAATAGAAATATAATCACTAACGATTTCATTAGAAATAATACCCTTATCAATAAGCAACATTAAAAGTAATGGTATACCTAAAATAATAACAGGAATAAATAAACATAATAAATTAGATATCTTTATATGCTTCTTAAAAATTAAATATATAGCACTAATAACTAAAAATAAAGGTATAATCAAATAACTAATAGCATAAGTATAAAGACTTATACCAAATAAAATTCCACAAACTAAAAACCATATATTTTTTTTCTTTTTAATAGCAACCAAATAAAAATATAAAGAAATTATAATCATCGGATTAAGCAAATAAGATTCAAGACCCCACCTTGATTTCATAATATAAACAGGTAATATAGTTAAAAATAATAATATAAATATAGAAAAAATTTTACTTTTATAAATTCTAACCATTTTATAATAACAAATATAACTAATAAAACTAATAAAAACTGCTACCAACCTAAAACTCCATATACTATTACCAAACAACCTAAAAGATATAGTAGCAAGATATGTATATAATGCATTCATCCCACCACCATAATTAATAAAATAAACAGGATTATGATATAAAAATCTATCAACACCATATCTAACTAGACACAAAGCATCATAATAACTCCCCGCCTCATCAACATGAATTCCTTTAGGAATATCCCCCAATTTATATAGCATTAAAAATCCACTCAAACAAAATAAAACAATAACTAAAAAATTATAAATAAATTCCTTATTTTTATTTAAATACTTAAACATAAAAAACACCTACACTCTAAGAAAATTTTATCACAATAAATAAAAGAAAACAAGTAATAATACTTGTCCATTTCTCTGCCTACTTAATAATATAATCAACAAAATATTTTGGTCTTTGTTTAGTTTCAATATAAATTTTAGATATATATTCCCCAATAATACCAATACACAATATTTGAAAACTACCAAAAAAACAAACTAAAGACGCTATTGAAGCCCAACCATCAACATAATTAAAATTAAGTAACTTACCAACAATAATATATATTAAATATATAAAACTAATTATTGATAAAATAAAACCAATATTTATAATTATTCTAATAGGTTTAACACTAAAAGAAGTAATACCATCCATAGCAAGACCAACCATCTTCTTTAAATTATATTTACTCTTTCCCGCTTTTCTTTCTAATCTTTTATAATAAACTCTACTACTAGGATATCCTATATTAGGAACAATACCCCTAATAAATAAATTAGATTCCTTGTAAGTTGATAATGCCACCAATGCTCTTTTACTCATAAGTCTATAATCAGCATGATTAGAAATAATATTTACACCCAATAATTTCATAAGTTTATAAAATATCATAGCGCTATTTCTCTTAAATATCGTATCAGTATCTCTATTATTTCTAACACCATATACAATATCATTTCCATTATAATATTCATCTATCATCTTATCCACAGCATCTATATCATCCTGTAAATCAGCATCCATACTAATTACCATATCAGCATCCTCAATAGATTCCATATATC
>CAVJSY010000128.1:0-4539 GCA_963652285.1 Oribacterium sp. | reverse complement strand
AACATTTTTCTTAGATTTTGAAAATAGATTTACTATTATTTATCAGAAAAAAAGAAATAGATTTTCTACTTCATAGATTTATCTATTTCTTATTTTTTCTATATAGGCATTTACATTACTAGCCCATAAAGGATTTTCAGCATATTTAGGATTCATAAGTTCTGCATTAGTAAGACCATATGCAACATAGTTATTAGCAATATTATCGATAAACGCCATAATACCATCATCAATAGTACTAAACGCTGAATAACTACCACATCCAGAACCCTTCATACCACCTACATTATTACAAGATACTACTAGATTACTACATCCCCAAGCACAGCCTGTTTCCTCCATAGAAATAGCAACTGCTAAATAAGGATCTACTCCTCTCTCTAAACAGTATGATGCATATAAATATCCTTTTCCCGCTAAAGTAGAAGCTAAAGTTCTATCTAACTTACTAGCAAGTTCATCCATAGTAAGACCATCATATACTATCTCAGGTTCTACTACTTCTTCTACTTCCTCGGTACTATTATTTTCTTCCTCTGTACTCTCTACATTACTACTAGTATTATTACTAGTTACAGTACTACCATCTTTAGATTTCATCTCTTCTATCTTAGCAGTCTTAAAATCTTCTACTGTAACACTCCTTTGAATAAATACAACCTTATTTTTAGAATCTCTATATTCTTTAAAAAAGTAACCCATTGCTATTACAAAAGTTAATACAAAGAATAATGTAGATAATACTTTCAGTCGACTAATTTTCATTTTTTTCACCTCTCGCTTTTTTTAGAAAAGCTTCTTTATAATATCACATATATCTAAATATGTCAAATTTCAGACTAAAAATGGAAGACTTTTCCTTTTACTTAGTCTCCCATAGTATTACCTATTTTCTTTATTTTATACCAATTTTTTCCTTATTTTACAAAATATTCCATATAAAGAACTACCTATCATTGCTACTATCATATCCTCCATAGTATCAACTACTCCAGTATCTAAACTATGTTGAACATCAGATGAGAATAAATTATCTCCTGCAAACTCTACCACTTCCCACATAAGCGCTACAAAAGCACTAAAACATATACAAAAAAATACTTTAAATAACAAACTATCATTCTTATTATTAAAATTATCTAACATAACTAACCCTATATGGAAAGTAAATGCTCCAGATAAAAAGTGAGCAAATATATCATACCACCAAACAGTATTATATAAATTACATATACATCCCAATACTTGAGCTAAAAATATAAATACATAATATAAAAATATATCATTATCTCTTAATTTAATATCAATAATTTTACATATATAAGGTACAAACATAGTAGGAATTAATAAAAAATAAGTAGATAACCTAGATTCTTTATAAGTTAGTATTATTGATACAATACTAAATAATATTATAAACAGAATAATAAAAACATTTTTCTTCTTCATAAAATCATCTCCAATAACCATTATATCACTAATCATCACTATTTAACTCTAAAAATAAAAATATTAAAAGCCCTATAATAGATAATCCATTAGTAATAAGACTAGTACGTTTATTATCGCTCTCCCAATTAACATAAATATAATATAGTGCTATAGCAATAGCAATCACATAAGTAAATATATTTAAATTATGATATTTAACTCTATCTCTTTCACTATTATTAATTCTATAATTTCTCTCAACCAAATTAGAATACATCTTAATAATAAATAGTATTATAAAAATAAACCATACTAAATCTTCTTCATCTAATTCTTTTAATTTATCTTCTAACTCATTATTCATACTAAATTATATAAAATATAAAAAAAGAAATTACTACTTAATAATTTCTTCTAAATAATTAGCAATATTAATTACTACTAATCTTTTATTATTTATTCTAATATTACTACTAACTCTCATATCATAATCATAATATTTATCTTTCTTTTTATCATATATGCATATATATACCTTATCATTACTAGAAGATTTATTATTATCATCATACTTAAGCAAAGTACCAGTAATACCAACACCATATGTAGAATCAGAATAATTACTTATATTATATGCCATTTCTCTAGCACATTCTTTACTATAAACAGAATATTTTAAAATAATATCTTCACTTACTCCTAATTTTATCTTATATTCATTAGAATAAGTAAAAGCACTAAATTTTAATACCTTAGATGAATTTTCTATATTAGTAATAGAATTAGTAAACTCACCACCAGTACAAGACTCCATTGCAGATATAGTTTCTTTATTCTTGATAAGCTTATTAACAACACTAGATAACTTATTATTTAAAATATAACTAGTTGCTTTATAATAAGCAACTCTTGAGTTAGCATCCAACATATAATTATTATTAATTAAATAAACATATTCAGAAAAACTAACCTCTATATATTCAATAAATTCATCAAAATCCAAATGTTGTTCTCTATCTTTATAACAATCAAGTGCTAAAAATAAATCAATACATTCTCCAGAACCACCCTGTGATGGATAATAATAATCTAAATATATCATACTTCCACATACATAGCCGGTTTCCTCTAGTAATTCTCTTTTAGCAGCATCTATTTTATCCTCACCATTATCTATATATCCAGCAGGAATTTCTATATTAACTTTACTTTCAGTTGGTAGTGCACATCTAGGCTCTATAACTAAAACAATATTATTATCTTTAGTAACAGTAAATATACATACTGCACTACCAGTACCAATATTCTTATTAATTTTCTCTCTAAATATAGTTTTACCATTATTAAGATTATACTTTCCATTTACTATAGACATAAATTTTCCATTAGATAAACTAATTTCCTCTTCATATGATATAACCTTTAAACTATCAATTTTCTTCTTTATACTCTCTAATTTACTATCATCCATAATATTATAGCCTCTCTATTAATGAACTACCAGTCATTTCCTTAGGTATATCAATACCCATAATATCTAAAATAGTAGGAGCTAAATCGCCTAGTTTACCATCTTTTAATTTATAATTATTATCAGTAATAATACAAGGAACTAAATTAGTAGTATGTTGCGTATTAACACTACCATCATCATTAATCATAACCTCACAATTACCATGATCAGCAGTTATTATTACCGTATACTCATCCATATTAATATTATCAATAATCTTACCCAAACAATTATCAATTGTTTCAACTGCTTTTACTGCTGCATCATATTTTCCAGTATGACCAACCATATCTCCATTAGCAAAATTAAGTATAATCATATCATAATGATTATTAAATTCACTTATCAATCTATCTGTTATCTCATAAGCACTCATCTCTGGTTTAAGATCATAAGTTAAAACCTTTGGTGAAGGAATTAAGACTCTCGTACAGTTATTTAATTCTTTTTCTACTCCACCATCAAAGAAATATGTAACATGAGCATATTTTTCTGTTTCTGCTATTCTAAGTTGTTTAAAACCTAGTTCTGCTACATATTCACCACAAGTGTTAATTAGATCCTCTAATCTATAAGCATTCTTACAAATAACCTCATCACTTACTGGCATCATAGTAACTAATTTAATGTTATTAATATCTTTTCTTTCAAAACCATTAAACTTATCATTGGTAATAGCAGAAAATAATTCTCTTAATCTATCAGGCCTATAATTAAAACAAATTAATCCATCGTCACTGTCTACAATACCTTCTTTATCAATAACAGCAGGCTCTATAAATTCATCTGTTATTCCTCTATCTTGATTAGATTTCCAAGCATCACAAGCGCTATTATAATAATCAGCTTCTCCATAGATTATAGCATCATAAGCACGTTTCAATCTCTCATATCTATTATCTCTATCCATAGCATAAAATCTACCACTTATAGTAGCGATACTACCTATACCAGTATCCTTAATCTTATCCTCTAATCTCTTTATATATTTAATACCACTAGTAGGACTAGTATCCCTACCATCAGTAAATATATGATAATAAACATTTTTAACTCCATACATCTTACACATATCGATTAATGCAAATAAATGTTCATAATGAGAATGAATGCCACCATCACTAAGAAGACCAAATAAATGTAATTTAGAATTATTCTTTTTAACATGATTAATTACTTCTATTATATTTTCATTATTATAAAATTCTTTATCATTAATCTTCTTATTAATAAGACCTAAAGGTTGATAAACTATTCTACCAGCCCCAATATTCATATGTCCTACCTCACTATTACCCATTTGTCCTTTAGGAAGTCCTACCTCTTCTCCACTAGCAATTAACTTACTATGAGGATAATTACTCCATAATTTATCAAAATTAGGTTTCTTAGCATTCTTAAATGCATTACCATTAACATCATCTCGTAGCCCACAACCATCTAATATACATAATAAAACTCTTTTCATCTTACCATCTCCATCATAATAATACTATATTTTTTCTAAATAGTAAATTAGATAGACATAAATTTTACAAAAGAAAAAGAGGAATTACCTCCTACTTAATATTTTTAACTTATTAACATACTCAATT
>CAVJSY010000127.1:0-22349 GCA_963652285.1 Oribacterium sp. | reverse complement strand
ACTTATAGCATAAAAGAAAAAAGAATATATAAAAGTAATTATAAAAATAGAAAAAAATAAAATAATATACTTCCTCAAATTCATAATAAAATCACTACTCTCCAATAAAAGTATACTATAATAAAAAAAAATCTACAATATATGTAGACTAGCAAGTAACTAAAATTTTAAAAATCCAAATAAACCAGATTTCTTTTTATCTTCTTCTACTTTTTTTACTAAACCTAATTTTTCTAAAAAAGGAAGTAAAATATTAGAATTATTCATTTTATCATTCATAGATGGTAAAGAATAAAATACATGACAGCCTGCTTCTCTCTCAAAATCTCTAATATCATCATTAGATAACATACACATATTAAGAATAACATTTTTTTCTGAAACACGAGATAATGCTCTTCTATCAATTAACATCATTTTATTTAATTTAATCGTAGATGGCTCAATTAAATATAACACATCACCATCTAGTGTAGAATCATCCATGTCGTTCAAATCTACAAGAACAATATCAACATCTTTATATTTTAAAATAGTATTCCCTAAGTCTTTAGACTTAATAGAAATCATACTTTTATCATTAAAATAAATAAAATCTTTTTTATCTACCTCTATTGCAATGACATTATACCTAGAAGATAACTCTTTTTTTAACATATATATTAAACTAGTTGAACCAGCATGCTCAGTAACATTTTTAAAACCTATAATTTTAACTCCAACATTAACAACTTTAGTACTTAAATTGCTAGCTAAATCACCAACTTCTTGATAATGAGCAACATCCTTATAACTATTAGGATGATCATATAAATACTTAAGTCCAGTTAAATCATTAGCAAAATTATATATACCCATGCTAACTAATTTAGATTTATATAAAGAAGAATTAACATACTCATTATCATCTAAAAATAAAATAATCTTACTAACATCTAACCCAATAGATAGTTTTTGTATATTTTTTATATCAGTATAATCCTTAATAGCAGTTATATCTAAAAACATTCTATTAAAAAAGAAATTAGAAAAAGATTGAATAATTTCATCTGCAGTAAACTCACCACTGATTGACTTTAAAACATCAACATCTAATCCTGAAAAAACATCTTTATTTTTATTAGAAATAATAACATTCACAAAATCAACCTCCTCAACTTAAATTAACCGAAGCTCTAGATTCACCACTAATTGGTAACTTTAAAGTAACTTCAAAAAATGGCAAAGAAACACTAACATAAACAGTGACTTTATAATATTTATTATCATCAGTTCCTACAGGTGAAATACAATATCCTTCATCTCCCCAATAATCACCCTGACCACTACAACCAATTTTCTCATTTATAATTTGATAACCAGTATTAGTAAGATAATCACGAATGCTACTAATACAGCTTTCACTTGCAGTGCCATTAGATCCATACTTATATTGTTCAACATAATCAATTATTTGATTTTTAATTCTAAAAGTTTTAGCAATATTAAATATAACCGCCGTAAATGAAACCATCATTACAACAAATATCATCATAATTGTAATAAGCAAAGTATTTCCATACGATTCTCTCATAAATTCACCACCTAAATAAAATTTAAGACTGTAATATTTCAAAATATCAAAAACAAATAGATTAAAATATTACAGTCATTAATATTACATAACTATCTTAACATATCCTCTATAGGAGCAACAATAGCAGTAGCTCCATCGCCATCAGCTTTACCAGTCATATCTTCCCATTTATCTCTTATAAAATTAGACATACCAGGAAGCAATGCTCTCAATATAGCAATAAGTATAACTGCAGCAACAATAACAACAACAGTCATTGATAATTCTCCAGATGATTCTTTCATAAATTTTCACCACCTTTCAATAAAATAAACTTAAATAATCTATATCAAACTTACATTGAATTTGCTAACATTAAAATCATAGAAATTATCAAAAGTACCATACTTCCACCACCAGTGCAAAGTAACATAGTCATCGTCATCTTTTCCATTTTATCAAGTCTATTTTTATACTTTTGTTCCCTAGCCTTCAATTGTAAATTCGAAACATTTTTTGCAAAAGCAACTAATTGTTGATGCTTTTTTTCTTGTTCGCCAAGACCTAATCTATATAATAATCTCATCATACGCATACTATCTCTAACAGGATATTGTTTAGCAAAATCCATATAAGGATCAACAGTAGAATCTCCAGCTTCTATTTTTGCAACCATCTCTTTTAAACCAGGTTTAAATACATCAGGAGCATCTTCTATACTCCTTGCTAAAGCAACTGGTATAGTATAATGCTGAGCTAAAACTTCTAATCCTTTTAAGTAATATGGTAGTAAAGAATCAACTTCATTCAAATGATTTTTATAATATGATTTTAATTGCATATATGGCATTTTAAAAACTAAAAATGCAACAATAAAAGAAACAATAACATTTAGAAAACTTAAACTAGAAATAAAGACAAATACAAGTAATGCAAGTACAATACCAGCATTTCTAACTCTTTTCATAAATACTACTTCAGAATCATAAACTAAGTCTCCATATTTAGCTCTTAAAAGGAAATCATAATCGCTTTCTTTTAATAACATAAATATACCTTTGTTATCCTCAACAAATTTTCCTTTATTTACCATACCAGTATAAAAGAATATAAATAGTATTATAGCTCCAATAATAAATATTTCAATCATTACTCAGCACCTACATTCTCATTATAATATTTTTCACCTTTAAGTAAGAAATAAGTATTTAGAATTACCAAAATATGTACTAAAATTCTAACCCAAAAAATGTTTAAAATATAAATATAAGTTTCAACAGTAACTAACATCTGAATTAATATTACCATACCATATAAAGCAAATCCAAACATAAGAAATTGTCTGTGGAATGTCGCTCTATCCATACGATCCCTATAAACTCCTTCAACTAAAGCATCAATATCAGATAACATATTATCAAATGTTTCTTCAGTATCTTTAGCACCTTCTTTAGTTACTTGTAAAAACAATTGATGCATATTTTTCACCATATAAAACGGATATTTAGCGTCCATATAAGCAATAGACTCATTAACATCTCCTTTTTCATAAGATAAAGCAATCATAGTTTTTACATCAAACAATACTGGTTCTTCTAAAATTCCAGATTCAACAACACCCTCTAAAGATTTTACAAAGGCTTGCGTAGTTGCAAACTCCATAATAGTATTTGTAACATACACTTGAATTTGTTCAAATATATATTCACTATATTGTCTCTTAGATCTAAGATAAGTAAGATAAGGTACAAAAGCAACAGCAATACAAGCATAAATAATACATACAACTAAATTATAAAAATACAAATAACCTATTAATGCAGCACCACCACCAAGCAACACTATCTGTATAATATACTGTTTTGGTGTATAATCTAAACCTAATTGCTTAATCTTTGAACGCATCTCTTTGTAAGAATACGGCTCAAATCTTTCGTAAATTCCTTTAGCAGTTTCAGAGACAAATTTTGAAACATCCTTACCATTACTAGCTCTATAAGTAACAATAAATAAAACTATTACACCTACTATTACTATCTCCATTATAACACCTACTTTCTTTTTTGTCTAGTCTAAACATTATTAACATTACCCATGCTAGTCGAAACATTATTATTAACAAAAGTTGCATTAGGATTTGTCGAAACATTTCTAACAATATTTTGATTAAAATTAGCATTATTTGGTAAAACCGAAGGTTGTGTACCAAAGTTTGTTGTCGTATTTTTTAAATTATTATATTGTGTACCATAATTACTTACACCACTACCATTAACTACTCCTACTCCAACATTAACACCATTAGGATTAGTTAAATTTGTAGGTCTAACAAACTGCTGATTATTAGTATTAACATTATTAACAGCACTTACAATATTTTTATTAGTATCTGTAATATCAGTCTGATTTGTAGAACTATCAACAGGAGCAACTGAATTACTAACACCATCATTACTAGTTTCATGAAATTGTTCCTTTACTAATATATCAGGTTCCATTATAACTCCCTGGCTCTCTAAATATCCAAGTAAATATTTTGTAGGATTTCTTAAAACTGTTTTACCATCAGGAGTTCTTTTATAAATAATATTATAACCAGGCTTATTATCATCATCTACATAAAATTCAACAACCTCAGCAACCTCTCTTTTAAATCTTTGAAGTTCTTTACTATAATATCCCTTTATATGAACACCTAATTGAACATATCTATGAATACTTCTTAAAAATTGATCCATATCTATACTAGATTCAAGCAAACTATATAAACGACTAGGAATACTTTCAGCCTTATCAGCATGTATAGTAGACAAAATATTATGACCTGAAGATATAGAATCACGAACAGCCATAACAGCCTCAGCACTTCTTACCTCAGAAAGCAAAATCCATCTTGGATTTTGTCTCATACAAGTAACAAGTACATCAGCATAACTAGCAATATTATTAGTCTTCATTGCAACAATATCTCTCTCAGGAAATATCTTATCCAAATGTAGTTCCAATGTATCCTCAATAGTTATAATTTTTTCATCATATTTAGTATGAGCAGCCATATATTTAACAAACTCTGTTTTACCACTACCAGTTTCTCCACTAACAAGTATATTACAATGACCTTCAACACACTTTAATATAAAGTCATGAATATCAAGTCTAATATAATCTTCCTTAATAATCTTATCTTTCTCAAGTCTTATCTTAGCAGGAGTCTTACGAATAAGAACTGCTATACCATTTCTAGCAATAGAGTCATGAACAAAGTTCATACGAAGTTCATCACTCTCTGCATCTAGAAATGGATTAGCCATATTAAAAGATTTACCCATGGAATTAGCACATTGAAATGCCATCTTTTCCATAAAAGCATTATTAACAGCAGGATTTTCAGTTCTAAAAACTCCTTTAGATAAAGTTTTTAACCATACCTGTCCACCATTACTATAAGATATATCAGTAACATCATCATTATCTAAATACTCTTGTAAAGGTCCAAAATCAACCTGTGTGAATTCATTTTGCATTATATCACACCCTATCTATTATTAGCTTTTTTAGTACCACTTGTTTCAGTAGTTGAAGTTGTATCATCTGTTGTTGTGTCAGTCTTTTTCTCATATTCAATAACATCAGTAATTTCTGTTCTAGCATTTATATAATCTTTAATTTCATCACTACTTACATAAACTTCATCTTCATCTTTTTCTAATTCAACAGTATTAGGAACTAAAATTAGCTCAACACCATATTGACTAGATAAATAAATAGCCTTTCTAAACAATAAATGAGTCGTTTCAGGCAAAGAAAACATCATATAAGCAGGTGTTCTAGCCTCTGCAGAGTTTTCAAATACATTTTGTCCTGAACTATCCTTAACACTTAATATTTTAATATTACTTAAGAATTTTCCGAACATAACCTTACCATCATCTGTATTAGCCTTAAAATAAATATTGATATAATCATCTGGCATCATACTATTAGCATAAGTACTATCCATATCAACTTTATAACTTACAACAGTATTGCCCTCAGGAACATTATTAAACATCTCATCAGGTATATACTTAGAATCCACAATCAAGTCAGTATAAAATATACTACCCTCTGCAATCATAGTGTTATAATTAGAAAACTTTCCAATTATATTATCAGCACTCTTATAATAACTACCTACCAAGAAAGAACTTGGAACATTCATATAACTAATCATATCACTAGTAATTTGTGTCTTAGGTTGTATAGTTTGATTAGCATAAGGTACCTTAGTTAAAGTAACCTTTTGATTTATTCTATAATTATATCCCAAATATAGAATAACAATACACAAAACCACCCCAAGTATAGTAACAGTATTCTTGTTACCCAAAAACTTTTTCATAGAACTTGATAAATTATTCATTTTTATTCCTCCTTTTTATTTTAAAATATTTATCAACCACAATAATCATATTTCCAAACAACAGTATAATTAATTAATGATGCTGGACCAATATCATCGCCACTATTAACACACCCACTCGACACTTTAATAGAAGTTTCAACATGAACTACAGGATAGTAATGTTTTTCACCAGTTGCATCAATTGTAGGATATTTTTCACCAGTAGCATCAATTATACGAACTACAGCATTTGAAATATAGCATTCATTACTTTCATCGCCTGTACTTTCATCATCATTAAAAAGATATTTTTGAGTCCAACTATCATCTTTATAAGAACCAGAAGAGTTATAAATATCTAAAAAGTTAATTTTTGTAACTTTCTCACTTTTTATTACAATATTTTCAATTCTTGAAATTCTTAAATTTAAAATATTATTCTCAGCTAATCCAGTAGTACTCTTAATTTTATCTAACACATAATCTGAATTTAACTTATAAGAACTTGACGATCCTTTCCACAAATAACTATAATATTCTGTAATATTTAAAGTACCAGTTTTAATGTTACCACTACAGACTGTTTTATCATAAGAACTTGAATCAACAGTAGCTTCTAATATCCCGGTAAGATTATTAACAATATCAGTAGAATTTTCATCAACTATCATTAAATCAGTATCATTTCGAATAACTACAGAAGCTTTAGGAGGTGATTCCATAATATCATAAAAATCAATAATATAACTTTTAGAACTACCCATTGTATTATTAGCAAACCTTCTTGTAAAATTAGCAACAAATTTCTCCTCAACAATTTTTAATTCACCTGTCCTAGCATAGTAACTTTTATCAATTGACTCAACCATAGAAGCCTCCATTGCTTCTTTTATTGAATAATAATCAGCTTCATTATTAATGGTAACGTCTTGAAAAACCATCAATACAACAAAAGTCATCATTCCAACAATAATCATAGAAATTGCAGCATAAGAATATCTCATTTACATCACCCAACTCTTCCATCACAATTGGAATCAAATAATCCAAACTTGCAATGTTTACCTCTAATAATATTAAAATAATTTGTATTTTTTATAAAACTATTATTTCCTGAATTATCTGCGTCAGAAGTAATTGTATCATCCCATTTTGTATAAATAGTATCTAAACTTCTAATTTGTTTTACAACAGAAGTAGTCAATGGAACAGTTTCATAATCAGGGTTATTAATATTTTGATAAGAATTCTTCAATCTATTTATTAAATTAACATTATTCCAATTTCCAGGAATATTACCATCTGGGAATGGATTATCAACAGAAACAGACCTATAAACATATAGTTTATCATCTTCATATATGGTATCAGGATTATAGCTAGGATCACCAGAAGTATCAGGAGTAAAATTAGGACCAACAACATTAATAGAGCATGTTTTATCATCAGTAGCTACTTTCAATAAAGAACTAGTTTCATTTTCATCTTTTGAATTAGTTCTTACCGCAACGGTAGTTAAGTCAGAACCATTAACTACCCAAGTGAATTCATCTTCATCATAATCTAAAGGAATATAAAAATTTCTTCCCAAAGTTAATTCTACACCATTTGCAATTCTCATTTTACCATAACTATCTTTACCATTGCCATCAATATCCAAATATTTTAATTCATATTTACAAGTCAAGGTAGTACTTCCACTTGCAAATCCATTTTTTGTACCACCAGTACAAGTCCAATTACCAGCAGTATTAAACTCTTTTCTATCATTGCTTTCAATACTAAATTTGCTACCAATCTCTGTATAATAACTTTTCATTTTTTTTCTTATAGCAGCATCTCGTTTCTGTTTTTCTTCTTCAGAAACATTATCATAATCTCTCTCTACAAAACTCCACGAAGCAGTATTAGTATAAGTTAAAGCATAATGAAATGTTTTACCTCTAACAATATTATATTTACTATAATCAATTCCAAAATAACTATTATAGTTATCAACAAAATTCTCATCCTCATCCTCACCAGGAGAAATAGTAGAACTTTCTTTTATACTAACAACAGCACTTATTTCTTGACCTTCAAAAGTAGTCCTCACAGTCATTTTAGAACAATTATTTTCAATAGACCCACCAGTACAAGCATCAATAGTACCACTACTATCATTACATACATGATCGTTAGGTGGTTCAATTGTAATTGTAGCATGTTCGTTTTCAGTTACGAACCAAGTTGATGGACCACAAGAACCATCTTTAAAACAATAAAAAGGTGGAAAATAAGAATGGAATTTTTTACCATCAACATTATAATCATTTGGAACCACATAATCAATAGTATAATTTCCAGAAAAATAATCACTTGTATTAGGTTGACTAAAAGTTTTATTAGAAACATTATATGAATATTTTATTCCTTTACCAGTATTATTACCATTTTGTACTCCTGAAGATAAGTTAGAAAAAATTAATTTAGAACCATTACTCAACAAATGCTTATTATCTTTATCAATATCATCAACAACTTTATTAGAAATTCCAATACCTTTTTCCATAGAAGTACCATTAGATAATTGAGCTTTTATAAATAAATAATAATTTTTACCACTAACAAGTTTTGATAAATCAATCTCAGCTTCAAAACCAACATTATTAGTAACATAACCATTACAATGAGTCGAATATTTTTCAGATTGATTACACATCCAAGAGAATAAATCAATTGGAATATATTTAAGAGTTACAACACCACCAGAGCAACTAACATCTTTACAATTAGAACTATAAAGTATATTACTATTTGTATAACTTGAATCTCTTATATTTATAGATATTAATAAACTTAAATCATGAAAGCCACCCGTATCATTATAAATAGCATAATAACGATAATAATCACTTCCTTTTCCATTATTTCTTAGATCATAAATAAAATCTTTCGTAATATCTTGTACATTATTATTACGATAAAATTTATATTCATCACCATTATTATAAACACATTTACCATTACCGCATTGATTATAGTTATGAAAAAAAGCCCAACCTTTAATTATAACTTTCGAATTATCACTATTATATTTAACACTATCAATAGAATAAAATAATTCATGTGCATCATCCACAGCTCTAACTTCTATTCCAAAACCTATAAAACTAACTATAAATATTAATAACAATATTATCTTCTTTTTCATTCTAAAGCACCTCTTTTCTTATGCTTTAAAACTATTACTACAATAATAATCAATATTAATACTCCACCACCAATAGAAATATAAATATAATTATCTTTTATAAACTTAATATATTTATTATCTTCTTTTTTATTATCACTATCTTTATTCTTATCTTCATTATCACCTTTTTCAATCATTTCCATAAATTCATAATAATCAATATTTGAACTATCATAAAACTTTTGACACACCTCAATATCTTCATGTCCCTCACAATTAGGATCAGTAGAATAATAATTAAATTTAGGTAACTTAACACTATAAGTTCTAAGTAATTTATTACTACAATTCTTAGAATATATTTTAAAACTCTTATTGCCACTATATAATCTATCAATAGTTATACTACCATCATTTACTGAATAACTTCTTAAATCTAAATTAGTTTTACTCTCTATTATATATAACTCATCAGATAAATTATTAATAACTATCTTATAAGTATCAAATACCTTAAAACCATCACTATCATATATATCATCATTATATTCATAACCAATATCTACATCATTAGCAAGTACTCTAAGTCTTTTAATATCAGCACTATCACAATCTTCAGCATATACATTAGGTATTAGAAATATAGAAAAAATAAAAATAATAAACAAATACCATTTACATCTCATTAACGTACCTCCTATTTTTATTCATATTAATAATAACATTTTTTTTAAGAAATTAAAAGTTTTTTTTGTAATTTTATAAAAAAAATAATATAATTTTAATAATTGCAATAGTATTATTAATAAGTATAATAATATTTCTATTAATAAATAATCAAAACTATAAAGGAGAACTTAAAGAAATAACTTGGGACAATGTAGAAAAGAAAATAAATAAAAAAGAAGACTTTGTATTAGTATTAAGTCAAACCACTTGTTCACATTGTGCTGAATATAAACCAATATTAAAAGAAGTAACAAAGAAAAATAAAGTAACAATATATTACTTAGATTATGACAAATATGATGAAGATAAAATAAAAGAAATACTAAATACCCTAAACTTTGACGGTGGAACTCCTACTACATTCTTCTTTAAAGAAGGTAAAGAAATAAGCCTAATGAGTAGATTAGTAGGTACTGCTTCCAAAACCAGTGTTATAGAAGCCCTTAAAAAATATGAATACATAAAAGAATCCTAGTAACAAAACTAGAATTCTTTTTTTACATACAAAATATTATAATTATGCCTTTTTCTTATTTAATTTAGGAGTTATTACATAATCCATAACTACCATTAGAATAAGAGATAAAAGTATTGTTATACAATAAGTAATAATACAAATTTCATGTAAATTACTTAAATTAAGAGATTTACGTAACATACCAATAATAGGATAATGTAACATATAAATATATAATGCCATCTTACCAGGATATTTCCAAATTGGAGTATTTAAGAATTTAGTAAGATAATCTTGATTTAATAAAGTCAAGAATATAAATATCATACATAAACCATTAATAGTAGCAAATGTTAAATTAGTACCAATAACCATGTGATATATAACTACACAAGAGCAGAATAAATTAACAATTGTCAAAACAAGTTTTGTCATATTAGAAAATTTCTTATCTTTTAATTTATCAATCAAAACATAGAAAACACATCCCATACCAATACAAACAAAAGCTTGAATAGCAGCTTGACTAACACCTCCACCAACAAATACATACCACATAGGAGATATATTATTTACATGGAAATAACCATATGCAAGTAAAAATCCAATAGGTGCTATCAACCCTATAAATAAATCCTCACATTTCTCAAGTAAATAATATACAACATATCCAACAATAAATAAGCAAGATATAAACCATAATGGACCATTCATTAGCATATGTTTACCTTCACTCATAAGACCATAATAATTATTACCAATACCTAAACCAGTAAGAACTCCGCCAGCCCATTCCCATAAAGAATCAACTGCAACCCAAAACCATTTAGATACAGGAATATCATTATATAAGTTAGTTAGTATTAATCCAAATAATAAACATATTAAAAATGCTGGATATAATCCCTTAAGTCTTCTAACTAAATATTTACTTGCTTCCTTAGTAGCGCTTGTCTCTACTTTCTTTTCTTCATTTAATGCCTTATTCTTTCTATAAGTTCTCATTAAGAAGTATCCAGTTATCAAATAGAAAATAATAATAACATCCATACTTCCTAAAAACATAACCTTACCATTATTAATCCATGGTGCTATACCCCAATAAAATTTAGGATAAACAATATAAACATGAACTAATATAAATATCATACAGCTCACAAATCTCCAAAACTCTACTGCATAATTCATTGTTTTTTTCTTTTCAGCCATCTCTTCTTCACTCCTTTCATCTTTAAGAATAGAACTCTCTATTCTTAACTTAAGTATAACATTTAATTTGCTTTTTACAATAAATACAGATTTTTAGAAACAATAATTAAAAATATGTATTAATTAAATAGACAAAACAAAAATAAATGTCTAACATAACAAAGAAAATACTAATATTACACATATCTAAATTCATTAAAACACCTCACGCATTAAAGTATCATATAAAGATGACTCATTTTTATAATAGGATATATACTCTTGTATTTTATGAATATCTAACTTATCAACTCTTTTTCTATAACTTATTATTATTTCCTTATAATAATCAAATGGTATTATATTCTTTTTTCTAACTAATTCTACTAACATTCTCTCTTCATCATAAATATTAATTTTAATATTTTCTACTTCAATTTGTGTTTTACCAAACTCAAATAAATCATTCGGAATAAATACTTGTTTAATATTCTTATCATTAATTCTACTATCAGTTCTTTTAGTTGCTAAATAAAAATAATCAGGTACAACATCAGTTAGATCATAATAGTAATAAGCACTATCAGATGTAAATATTGCATTAGGATATTTCTTTATTATTATCTCCAAAGGATTTACAAATTCTTGATCAGAATATAAACCATTTTCCATTTTATAATATTTTTTATCAAATACAGATTTTTGTATTTGATAATCCGACTTTAATTTCTCTTTTAACTCTTTATGAAAATATAGCATAATTATCACCTCAAAATAATTTTATACTAATTATACACAAAAGTCAAATATCTGTGTATAATTAGTAAAATTTTATATTTTGTTTACTTAAATTTAAACATCTTTACATCTGGACGTCCATAACATTTAATTTGCTTTTTACAATAAATACAGATTTTTAGAAACAATAATTAAAAATATGTATCAATCAAATAGACAAAACAAAAATAAATGTCTAACATAATAAAGAAAATAACTTAACTAAAGAAAAATTATGCTATACTTATATTATAAATAGGAGGAGTTATGAAAAATAGCGAAATAAGGAACCTAATTAAAGAAAGTTTCTATAAAATATATTTAAACAAACCATTAAATGAAATAAGAGTAAGTAATATTTGTAATAAAGCCCATATAGGAAGATCAACCTTTTATAATTATTATAAAAATATAGATGCAATATTAGAGGAAATAGAAAAAAATATAATAGACGATATGATGACTATTTACACAGAATATAACTATATAGAATTAACAAGTCTAAAAGAAAATATTCCCGCTCCAAATTTCTATGAAATGTATAAATATGTACTAAAGAACAAAGAAATATTCAATTGCATGCTAAAAGAAAAAAATAAAAAATTTATTAAAGATAGTAAAACTAGCATAAAAACTAAATTAGAAAGTACCTTTAAAAAACATATAAAAAATAAAAACATAGTTGAATATGCTTGTGATTTATGTACAGAATATATATTGACATCTTGCAATTTATTAATAAAATATGATAGCATCATAACTCCTAAAACATTAGCAATTCAAACTCAAAAATTAATATTAGATATAATAAAAAATAAAGATAACTATTTTAATGAAAGAAGTGAAAAAAATGAAAATAATTAGTGCTGAAGAAGCAGTAAAATTAATAAAAGATAATGATATGGTAGGAATAAGTGGATCAGGTGGCTGTGGAAGCCCAGAAACACTCTTAACAGCATTAAGAAAAAACTATGAAAATACCACACATCCCCGTAATATTGGAGTAACCTGTGGAATAACTCCCGGAGATTTAACAGAAAATTATGTTGGATTTAATAATCTAGCAATAGATGGTCTAGTAGGAAAAGCAATATGTAGCCATCTAGGAAGAGGAAAATTATTTGGAACTGCCATAGCAGAAAATAAATTTGCCGCATATAGTATTCCCCTAGGAGTATATGGACATTTATTAAGAGCAATAGCAGGAAATAAAGCTGGTGTACTAACCCCAATAGGACTAAATACATATTGTGATCCAAGAATAGAAGGATGTAAAGCAAATAATAAATGCAACGAAGAAATAGTAGAACTTTTAAATATTGATGGCAAAGAACAATTACTATATAAATCATATAAAATAAATGTAGCATTCATAAAAGCAAGTTATGCTGATGTTGATGGAAACGTAACTTTAGCCCACGAACCAGTAATAGGAGAACAAAAAGAATTAGCATCTGCTACTCATAACTCAAAAGGTATAGTAATATGTGAAGTAGATGAAATATTACCAAAAGATTCAATATTACCAAAAAATGTAGACATATTTAAAAAATTAGTAGACTATGTAGTAATAGCAAAAAAAGACTACTCCCTAGGAGATTATAATTTTCCTGTATTTAAGCCAGAATTAATAGGAGAAAAGAAAGTTCTACCAGAAAGTATTCCCCCAATGCCATTAAATGAAAGAAAAATATGTGGAAGAAGAGCCTGCTTAGAATTAAAAAAAGATGATATAGTAAACTTAGGTATTGGTATGCCAGACTCAGTAGGTGTAATTTCAGCAGAAGAAAACTTTAAAGATAAAATATATATATCAATAGAAACAGGAGTATTTGGAGGAGTACCAGTATATGGAAGTCTTTTTGGAGCAGCAATAAATCCAATCTCACTTTACTCTACCTGTGACATATTTGATTTATATGATGGAGGAATAATAGATGTAGCAGTCCTAGGATTAGCAGAAACTGATATTTATGGTAATGTAAATGTATCAAAAATAAATTCAAGATCCACAGGACCTGGAGGATTTATAAATATAACTCAATGCAGTAAAAAAGTAATATTCATAGGTACATTTACTGCTAAAGGATTAAAAGTAGAAATTAAAGATGGCAAACTAAAAATATTAGAAGAAGGACAAATTAAAAAATTTAAAAACCAAATTAGTCAAATAACTTATGCTTCTAAATATTCTAAAAAAATAAAACAAGAAGTACTATACATAACAGAAAGAGCAGTATTCAAAGTAAATGATGAAGGATTATTAACACTTACCGAAGTAGCACCAGGAATAGACATAGAAAAAGATATAATTAATCAAATGGAATTTAGACCAATTATATCTGAAAACTTAAAATTAATGAATCCAATTCTCTTTAAAGAAGATAAATTAAACTTAGAAGAAAAATTTAAATAGAGGCTAAAGCCTCTATTTTTTTCTATTCATCATCATTATTCACAGATAATAAATGCTTAATATCATCTTCACTAAGTTTACCAATAATATTTTGATCCCTATCCTTACCCTCAATAACAGAATCACTAAGCATCTTTTTCTTCTCTTGAAGTTCTAATATTCTCTCCTCAATAGTACCTCTAGTAACAAGCCTAATAACCTCTACAGTATTTTCTTGCCCTATTCTATGAGCTCTATCAGTAGCTTGATTTTCAACCTGAGGATTCCACCATAAATCCAAATGAATAACTACATCAGCGCTAGTTAAATTAAGACCAGTACCACCAGATTTAAGCATAATAAGAAATACATTAGTATCATCTTCATTAAAATTTGTAACAAGTTCCATTCTCTTCTTAGAATTAACACTACCATCTATTAAATAATAACTAATTTTCTCTTTCTTAAACTTATTTTCCATAATAGCCAAAGCAGTCCTAAAAGAACTAAATAATAATATCTTATGACCATTACCAACAACTTCCTTAACTACCCTAACAGCCTCTTCTATTTTAGCGCTTCCACCATCATAATTATCATATACAATAGATGGATCTATACATACCTGTCTAAGCCTCATTAAAAGTTCTAATATTTTAAATCTAGCCTTACTAAATCCCTCAGTAGCAACAATCTCATCCATTTCTTTTTTAGTTTCTTCAACCAAAGTAGCATACAACTTCTTTTGTTCCTCTTTTAAATCAATATAAATATTATTATCAATCTTACTAGGTAATTCTTTCAAAACATCACTCTTTTTTCTTCTTAAAATAAATGGTGATATTTGCTTATTTAAAAGTCTTAATTTTTCCTTATCTTCATCCTCAAAACTCTTAACATTATACTTACTATGAAAACTACTCTCACTACCAAAAAATCCAGGCATAAGAAAATCAAATATACTCCACAACTCCATTAAAGAATTTTCAATAGGAGTACCTGTTAAAGCAATATTACAATTAGAATTTATACTCTTAACAGCCTTAGTAATTCCAATATTAGAGTTCTTAATACTTTGAGCTTCATCTATAATACATACCTCAAAATTAATATTAGAAAGTTCCTCTTTATCCTCTCTTAACAAGCCATAAGAAGTAATATATATATTCTTATCATTATCACTATTTAAAAATTCTCTTCTCTTACTCTTAGATTCAGCCAAAATATGATATGACAAAGAAGGTGCAAACTTAAGTATTTCTTTCTCCCAGTTATAGCACAAACTACTAGGAGTAACAATTAAAATCTTACTCTTAGGCTTATCCTTTAAAACTTTCTTAATAAAACAAATAGTCTGTAAAGATTTACCTAATCCCATTTCATCAGCAAGTATTCCACCAAATCCACACTTATATATATTATAAAGCCATTTAACACCAACCTCTTGATAATCACGAAGTATCTCTTTATCACCTTTATCAAAACGATATTTCATATTCTTATAAGTATTAAAATTAGAAACAAAATCATCAAATAAATTATTAGTATTAATAATATGATATCTATTATCTTTCAAACTATCTAAATATATTGCCTTATACTTAGGAATACTACCACTACCATTACTAATATCATCACTACTAAGTTCCATATCTTCACATAAATTATTAAGTTCATTAATATTATTATCTCTTAAATCTAAGTAATTACCATTCTTTAACTTATAATACTTCTTCTTTTTCTTTAAACTAGCAAATATACCACTAATCTCATCACTACTTATATCACCTAAATCAAACTTATATGACATAATATTATCACAACCAATAGAAAAAGTACTACTAACATTACTCTCCTTAACAACATTTAACTGTTTCAATTTTTCACTAGTAAATACCTCATATTTCAAACTGATTTCTCCAATTACATTATCAAGAAAATAACCAATCTCATCATCACCACTAAGAACAATTTTTTTATTTTTTTCAACAAATCCATATTCAATCATCTCATTAAATACTTCATCCTCATACCCATAATCTCTTAATATATTATCATCAGTCTTCTCTTTATAAGATACCTTATTGCCCTTATAATCAAACTTAATATCTAATATAATATTAGAATATCCCAAATCAAAATATAATAAAACTGAAGGCTTTTTAACAACAATAATATCATCTACATTATTAGTAACCTCTAATTCATTCTTAACAATAGGTAAAATAGAAGAAGAAAACATCTCTTTATTATCAAATACCAAGGAATTAACCCTATTAGAAACCATAACTCCAATAAATTCAGCACACTTAGGATCAACCTTAAATAATTTTTCTTTATAAAATATATAATTAAAATCAGAAGTAACAGGTATTATATCATATAAATTATAATCAAAAGATAAAATATAATTATCATCTTTTTTATCAAGTACACAACTACTATCAAAATTATATATATTTTTAATTGGCGTACCATTAATAGAAAATTCTCTATCACCAAGTAACTTGAATAATTGTTTAATTAAAGAATCAGTCATAGTAAATTCACGATTAGAATATTGATATCTAAAAACATCATAAGCAAAATCAATAAGTTCCTTATCAGAATCATTAAAATAATAAGAATTATCATAGGTAAAATTCTTACCAAAAACAACTTTACCACGTCCACTATAATAAGTATTAAAAAAAGAATCGGCCTTACTTCTTATAATAAAAAATCTCTTTTCCCCAACTTTTAAATTTAAACAAGTATCTTCATCATCTACTTTTAAATCAACATAAGCATTACATAATTTCTTAATAGTATTCTTTTTATCTGAAGGAGCAAATCTCTTCATAATATTTAAAGTTAACTGCTTTTGATAAGTAACAATATCAGCGTTTTTAATTTCCTCATAAAACTTATCTAAAACACAAGCTAAATGAATACAACTATTATTACAATAATAAGAATAACAATTACAAGAATAATTATCAATCTCATGATTTTTAACACTTATACTTTGTCCATAACCAAATGTATTAAATTTAAAATTTAACGTTTCTCCTCCATAAGAAACACTGGTCTTTTCAGCGGGATTATAACCATAATTTAAAGCAAAATTTAAATCTTCTAAATTAACATACTCTAAAATCTTTCTCTTTCTAGGATCAGATGTCATAGACCTCTTCCCCATTTTTTTTAATATATTAGACATAACAACACCTCACAAATATTTATTATACATTAAAAAAAAATATTGTAAAGTCAATTACAATACGTTTTATAAATTTTAAACTTTTACATCAATCTATTATTCACTAACAAACATAATCTTTTCTAATTTTTAAAATATCTTTACATATACCTAAACATTTTAGAAATTTTTCGGTATTATCATTATTACTCTGTATATTTTCAAATTCATTATTAGAAGTTATTTTAATATTTTTACAATACTCTAAATATTACCATTAACCAAATGAAGATTATCTAAAAGAACACCAGTTCCCTCTGCAACACAAGTCAAAGGACTTTCTGCAATAAATACAGGAACCTTTAATTCTTGAGATAATAGTTGACTAAATCCATCAACCATACTTCCTCCACCAGTTAAAACAATACCTTTATCAATTATATCAGCAGATAATTCAGGAGGAGTTTGTTCCAAAATACCTTTAGCAGCGTGAACTATAGTATAAACACTCTCTCTTAAACCTTCCTCTACTTCATCACTAGTAATAGTAATAGAATGAGGAAGACCAGTTACTAAATCTCTACCCCTAACTTCCATCTTTTCATTTCTAGAACCAGGAAAAACAGTTCCAATAGTAATTTTTATATCCTCAGCAGTTCTCTCTCCAACAAGTAATTTGTATTTATCCTTAATATATTTAACAATAGCATTATCAAAAGCATTACCAGCCACTCTAATAGAAGCACTATTAACAATACCACCTAAAGATAAAATAGCAATATCTGTAGTACCACCACCAATATCAATAACCATATTACCACTAGGTTTAGAAATATCCATACCTGCTCCAATAGCAGCAACTTTAGGTTCTTCTTCCAAAAATACTTTTTTAGCACCAGTTCTCTCAGCAGCTTCCCTAATAGCGTTCTTTTCTACTTGTGTAATATTAGAAGGACAACAAATTAATATTCTTGGTCTAGAAAAGAAACTTCTTCCATTTACTTTTTTAATAAAATAATTAAGCATAATATCTGTAGTATCAAAATCTGCAATAACACCATCTTTCATAGGCTTAATAGCCTTAACCTTACCAGGAGTTCTTCCCAACATCTCATGAGCCTCAATTCCAACTGCTAAAGGTTTCTTTGTATCAGCATCTATTGCAACAACACTAGGTTCATTTAACACTATGCCTTGTCCTTTTATGTAAATAAGTACATTAGCCGTACCCAAATCTATTCCAATATCTTTATTAAACATGTCATCACCATCCCTAGAAAATATTTTACCATATATTACCTTATTTTAGTACATTTAATTTGTATTTTTTACTAAAAATTTACGTCTTGTAGATTCTCCACCTCTAATATGTCTAATATTCATATGATACTGTAAAATCTTTGACACTTCATTATACATATTAATGTCAATAAAATATAATCTATCTGTCAAATCTTTATGCACAGTACTTTTACTAACATCAAATAAATTAGCAATCTCTCTAACAGTCATACCAGTATCAATCATACATCTACCTTCATCAACTACACGCTTAAACATTATTTTGTCCATAGTATTACCCCTTATAATTATATTAAATAGTTTTTTGTTTATGAAAAAAGGTAGCTATTACACCACCTAAATTTCACCTAACAATTTACCAAAATAATTTTCAGGATTAACAACACTACCCTGATAATATAACTCAAAATGTAAGTGACTACCTAAATCTACACCAATATTAGATAATCCACTTTTTCCAATCACCATACCTTGAGTAACACTATCATTAGCGCTAACAACAACTTCACCCATACTCTGATAAACACCAATCAAATCATTACTATACTTAATCTCTACAACCTTACCCAAAATATCATCATCCTTAACACTAGTAACAGTACCATCCAAAATACTTACAACATCAAAAGAATTTTTATTATCAGGCATAGCATAATCTACGCCACTATTTTGCATATAAGTATTTTGATAATATAAAATAGATTTTTCTTGTTCCTCATAACTAGCATCCTTATCATAGTATGAACTAACAATTGTAACAGAACTATCAGTATAAGGACGAATAATTTGAGTATCAGTACTAACAACAGGAATATCAGGATTCATATCATATTGATTATTATCATCTACTACAGGAATATCAGTATTATTATTATTTTTAAATAATTTATCACTAATAGCATCCTCCACAACATAAATACATCCAACTAGTAGCACTAAAGATAAAGTATAAATAATAGGTACAACAAATGGTTTTAATTTTCTTTTTGTCATTTTCATCTCACCTCTATTTTAAATATTAACCAAAAAGAAAATTATATACCAAATTTAAGAAATTAATTTACTAATTTCATCCCAAGAGTTTTCTAAAACTTTAATTCTATTTCTATCATCATCTATATTCTTTTGTATTTCTCTACTTTTTTCATAATCCATATATACTTCTTGCCTACTAAGTAATTCATTATATTTTAAAATATTATCTTCTAATTTCAAAATCTCATTCTCTATTTTCTCTAACTTTTTAATATTTTTACTTCTTTCTTTTAAAGGAGTTACAATACATCTTGATTTAGAATTATTTTTCTTATCATTAGTATTACTAACCTTACTTGTATCATTATTATTAATACTAGCAATATACTCACTATAATTACCATCATAAGTAGTAACAGGATTAGTATCAAAATCAAGTATTTTATTCGCAATTTTATTAATAAAATATCTATCATGTGATACAAATATAATAGTCCCATTATAACTAAGTAAAATATTCTCTAAAGTTTCTTTACTAATCATATCCAAATGATTTGTAGGTTCATCTAAAATTAATAAATTAGGTTTAGACTGCATTATCTTACAAAGCATAAGTCTAACTCTTTCTCCGAAAGACATATCACTAATCTTTTTAAAAACATCATCCCCACTAAAATTAAAAGCCCCCAATATACTTCTAACATTTGCTGAAGATAAATCAAGATATTCCATAGATATCTCATCATACATAGTATTATCAACATCAGAAAAAGTAATATTCTGATCAAAATATCCAATGCTAACTCTATCTCCAAAAGTATATTTTCCACTTATTTTAGAAATATTACCTAAAATAGTTTTTAAAAATGTACTCTTTCCACTACCATTATGACCAATAATACCAATTTTATCCCCTCGAGTTACATTTAAACCATTTATAACATTTATTACCTTATCATAACCAATAGCCAAATTTTTAATTTTTAAAACATCCTTATAACTATCAATCTTAGGTACAAAAGAAGCATTAAAAGTTTTATTATCATAAGCATTAGGACATTCTACCTTAACCATTCTTTCTATCAAAGATAATTTACTCATAGCCATACTAGCCTTACTAGGTTTATACTTAAACCTATCAACAATAGCCTTAAGTCTCTTAATTTCTTTTTGTTGAAATTCATAATCTTTTAAAGCCTTATTATAATTATCTTTCTTTTGTTTTAAATAAGATGAATAATTACCCTTATACCTAGTTAAACATCCATATTCTATTTCGTAAATAGTAGATACTACCCTATCTAAAAACATTCTATCATGTGATATAACAATGAAACTCTTTTTATAATTTTTTAAATAATCTTCTAAAAAACAAATAGTATCAATATCTAAATGATTTGTAGGTTCATCAAGTAATAGTAATTCCGGTTTACTAAGAATAAGTAGCATCAAAGAAATTCTAGTCCTTTGTCCTAAAGAAAAAGAAGACATTTTTCTTAATTTATCATTTTCATTAAAACCAAACTTAGATAAAGCAAGTTCATATTCTTTTTTATATTCATACCCACCAATATTTTTAAATTTATAAATTAAATCATTATACTTATCAGCATCATTCTTATCATAAGAAATACTCATCTTTGCTTCTAATTTCTTTATTTTATCCTCACAATCTATTATATCCTTATAACAAGATAATATATTAGAAATTAGTGTACTATCATCAAAATTAACACTATCTTGTTTAATATATCCAATTTTAGGATTACCCTCTTTTATAAATTGAAAGTCTTCTTCTTCTACTCCTTTTTCCATAGGAATATTACCCAATATAGCATTAAGTAAAGTTGTTTTACCACAACCATTTCTTCCAACTATACCAATATGATCAGTTGTATTAACATTAAAATTAATGCTCGAAAGTATAGTATCAGCGCCAAAACTAACTGAACCATTAACAATTTTTATACGCATAATAATCACCAACATCAAATATTATAGCACAAAAAAATTCCTCTAAAAAGAAGAATTCATTATATTTATATAAACAAATTTCTAAAAAGAATTATTAATAAAGAAATAACTAATGTTATACCAAGTTCTATTGGAATATATTTTGAGTATTTTGATTCTAAATCAGAAATTTCTTTTCTATTCTTTAAATTGTCAATATTTTTACCTATTATAACCTCTGCTTTATTAATATATTTATCAATATCATCCTTATATCC
>CAVJSY010000126.1:0-4314 GCA_963652285.1 Oribacterium sp. | reverse complement strand
GATCTTGGTATAGAAGCATTTATTACCAGAGATAGTGATATAACATTAGATAATGATGAAAGAATAAATAAGATCAAAGGTTTTTATGGGACTGGTAATGATGTAATAGTAATATCAAATGCTTTAACTTCAAATGATGAGGGAACAGAGATAGTGTATGCTTTAAGAAATTCAAGTGGTTTATCTGAGAATATATCTAGTGAATTAAAAAAGGTTGGTATTCCAATAAATAAATATTATCAAAGGAGATTGCCAACTGATACTAGTAAAGATTATAATCAAATAATAAGAGATACTAAAAATAATCAAACTATAATTATATATTATGGAAATGTTGATAGTGATACGGATTCTAAGTATTTAAAAAATAATTTAGAGGAATTAGGTGAGGCTGTAGTAATAGGACTTACTAATTATTTAAATGTTAATTATGTTCCAAAAGAATCTGGAAATTATTATAAAGTACAAAAAGGTGATAGTCTATATTCTATAGCAAAAAAATACAATACATCAGTATCAGAATTAGTTAGTTTAAATAAGTTATCATCTACAAATCTAAAAATAGGTCAAATTTTAAAAGTTCCTACTATAGAAGAAAATAATAATAATAGTAATATATCATCTAATACTTATATAGTAAAAAAGGGAGATAGTTTATATAACATTGCTAAAGAATATAATACTACAGTAGATAATATAAAGAAGTTAAACAATCTAACTAGTAATTTGTTAAGTATCGGTCAAATATTAAAAATACCTAGTACAATTAAAGAAGATACTATAACTTATACAGTTAAATCAGGAGATAGTCTATATTCTATAGCAAGAAAGTATAATACTACAGTAGATAATATAAAGAAATTAAATAATCTAACTAGTAATTTATTGAGTATTGGTCAAGTATTAAAAATACCAAATAATGAAGAGAATTATATTACATATACAGTTAAATCAGGAGATAGTCTATATTCTATAGCAAGAAAGTACAATACTACAGTAGATAATATAAAAAAATTAAATAATTTAACTAGTAACTTATTAAGTATTAATCAAGTATTAAAAATACCAGCAACAAACAATTAAAATCTATTTATATATAGTAAAAATATAATAATTGTGATAGAATTAATGCATGGAGGTTAATTGCAATGATAGGAGAGTATACATTAAAGATATTATGTGATAAATATAATATATCATCTGATAAAATAGTAAATAAAAATAATAATATATTAACTCAAGGAGAATATATAGATATTGATAAAACATTAGATTATCTAATAAATAAGTTAAATATAAGTGCAAGTAATATAGAAAAGTGCCCTAGTATTTTATACAAAAACGTCGCTGAAATAGAGAAAAATGTATCTTTTTTAAAGCAACAAAAGATATCTTTTTCATCTGTAGAAAATTGTTTACATGTTTTAAGCACTAACTCAGAAGATTTAGTAGAGACATATAAATATATAGAAGAAAATTATGGAGTGTCAGCATTAAATAAAATTCCATCAGCATTGTCTTGTAATAAAGAGTTAATAATTGAAGTAGAAAAATTAAATTTAAATAAAGATTGGAATTTGGCAATAGCACAATCAATTGGATTTGGTTATACAACTATAGAGAATGTTAAAGCAATGATAAATAGTGTTGAATATAAAGAATATCCAGAATTATTTGCTTCAACAACATTATCCCACTCAAATATAGAAAAAATTCAAGCTATAATAAACAGTGAGGAATTTAAAGAACATCGAGAATTATTTACTTCAGAAACATTAGCCCATTCAAATATAGAAAAAATCCAGGCCATAATAAATAGTAAAGAGTTTAAAAAATATCCGAAATTATTTACTTCACAGACATTAGCCAAATCAAATGTAGAAAAAATAAGAGAAATGTTAAATAGTGAAGAATTTAAAAAATATCCAAAATTATTTACTTCAACAACATTAGCCAAATCAAATGTAGAAAAAATAAGAGAAATGTTAAATAGTGAAGAATTTAAAAAATATCCAGAATTATTTACTTCACAGGTTTTGGCTCATGCTAAAATAGAAGATATTTCCGAATTACTAAAAATGCCATATTGGAGCGATGAGAGATATAGAAAATTATTAACATCTACAATTGTTGCCAGATCAAAACAAATGTTAAAGAAATTACCTATTTTATTTGAAATGGCGGAAGAATATCAAATAGAAAATTATATTAATACATCGTTTTTGTCACTTTCACCAAGTCAAAATTATGCCTTAATAAATTATTTAATTGATAATAATCTTCCTCTAGTAATAGATAATAAATTAAACACAATATTTGGTAAAAGTCCAAGTGTCTTAAAGAAAAAATATGGAATAGATATAAAAGAATTGATGAAAAAATATCCGTATGAAAATAATATAGGAGGTATAAAAAGAAATGGAATTAGATGAGATAGATATTAAAATATTAAGAGAAAATTTTGATGATGAAACTATAAGTGAAATAGATAGTGAAAATGTATCTAAAATTATGAAATATTTAAAAGATAATGGAGTATATTATGCTAAAGATTTATTTATAACATCATTAGATTTATTCCTATTACCATCTGATAATTTTATAGATCAATTTGAAAAATTAAAAACTAAATTAGGCAGTAATTATGTAGAAGAGTTAGGAGAGGATACTTCTTTGATAGAATTAATGTATGAAGACTAGATTATTAATAAATTAAACATTCATAGTTATATATGGATGTTTTTTATATAAAATAATTCATAATAAATCATCTTCGACATAATAATTAGTAGTAGTTATATATAATAATTATGGTGAGTGATATGACTAAGATGAACTTGAAAAATCCTACTAAAAAGAAGAAAAAAACTAGATTTAAAATATTTATAATATTAGTAATAATCTATTTTGGATTTTGTTATGGATTTTACTATAGTATGAAAGATAATAAAAAAATAAGTAATACTGAATTTATTAAAATGTTATTAAGCGGTAATGATTATTCATACTTAAAAAAATATAAAACAGTTAATCTAGTTAATGAGACTATGAAAATATTTTTTAGTATTGATCTTAAAAATCCAAATACAATATTAAATAATACAATATTTAAAAATAATAAGGAAAAAGCTAATACTTCTTCAATAAGTCTAGATTATATGGATGATTATAGCAATATGGAAGAATTAAAAGATGTATCTTCATATATTAGTGATCCAAATGATAATAAAATAGATAATCCAATAGTATACATTTACAACTCTCACCAATTAGAAAATTATAAAGCAGAAAATCTAGATATATATGGTATTACGCCAAATGTTTTAATGGCATCTTATTTATTAAAAGAAAAACTAAATAATTTAGGTATACCATCAATAGTAGAAGATACTAATATGAGTGAAATGTTAAGCGTAAATGGTTGGGATTATACTTACTCATATAAAGCCTCTAGATTATTAATTCTATCTAAAAAAAGTGAATATCCAAGTTTAAAATATTTTATAGATATTCACAGAGATTCAGTATCTAAAGATATGTCAACAGCTACTATTAATGGTAAAAGTTATGCTAAGATATTATTTGTAGTAGGTCAGGATTATACAGGATGGGAAACCAATTATCAAGAAGCAGTTAAAGTAAATAATATACTAGAAAAAAAGATGCCTAATATTTCTAGAGGAATACTTAAAAAGACTGGGATGAATGTTAATGGAGTATATAATCAAGATTTAAGTAGTAATAGTTTATTAATAGAGTTAGGAGCAACAGATAATACTATAGAAGAAGTATTAAATACATTGAATGTTATAGCAGAGGTATTAAAGGAATATATAAAGGGATAAGATATGAAAAAGAAAAAAGGGATATATTTAATATTTATGTTAATAACAGTAACTTTTATATGTAGTTATGTTGTAAGTCAAAGTGGTTATTATGAATATAATTTACAAAGTAAAAAGAATTTAACTGAAAAAGAGATAAAACAATTTGAAAATGATATTAAAGAGGGGAAAGATGTAGATATAACAGATTATATGAAGGATAAAACAGTTGATTATTCAAATACTTTAACTAGGACAACAGTAAAGGTTAGTACAACTATAAATAAATATTTGAAAAAGGGAATAGAATCAGTATTTAAAATATTAAATAGTTTAGTAGAGAGTTAAGTAAAAGATAATTGAAAAAATAAAAATCGCACTCTCGTGAATTAATTCGTGAGTTAGATTTTTCCTTTTTTGCTTCTAAAAACATTTACTTTTGTGATTACATATGGTATTATTGTTATGGTGGCAATATGATTATTTCTAG
>CAVJSY010000125.1:0-3469 GCA_963652285.1 Oribacterium sp. | reverse complement strand
ATCTTTATAAGTATCATATAAATATTTAATAATTTTCTTACTATCGTTAGCTAACCCTGGTAGCATTAAATGTCTAACCAATACTCCTTTAGTCATCATTCCATCCTCATTGAAAATATTCTTACCTACTTGTTTATACATTTGATCTATTGCACTTGTAGCATATTCAAAATACTTAGGAGATCTACTATATTTTATAGCATATTCATCACTATAATATTTTAAATCTGGTAAATAGATATCAACTATGCCATCTAGTTTTTTTATAGTATCAACATTCTCATATCCACTGGTATTATAAACAATAGGTATTTTTAATCCTTTCTTTTTAGCAAATTTTATTCCTTCAATTATTTTATTTACATAATGAGTAGGTGTTACTAAATTAATGTTATTAGCGCCCAAATCTTGCAATTCCAAACATATTTCAGCAAATCTAGAAACACTAACTTTATAGCCAATATTTTTAGTACTAATATCATAATTTTGACAAAATATACATTTCATATTACAATGTGAAAAAAATATAGTCCCCGAACCATTACTTCCAGATATGCAAGGTTCTTCCCACATATGAATACTAGCTCTTGCAATTTTTAAATCTTCTGAAGCTTCACAAAAACCATATGTTTTAGTTCTATCGACATTACATTTTCTAGGACAAATACTACACTTCATAATACTACCTCTTTCTTACTAATCTTTTTATATCTTTTAAATTATAATTATCTATATTATTCGTATTTATTTCACTTATTTTATCTTTATTTTTAAAATAATAATAGTACTTAGCCTGATCATCTATTACATTAATCTTATCCGCAAAATCTTTAAGTAATTTTTTCCAAGATAAAATATCAATACTAAATAAGCAGCCACCTATTAAAACACCTGCAACTATTTGTTTTTATCTAAATATTCTTTAGTATATGCAACTCCTTGAATTTCCATAAGTTTTTCTATTTCTTCTTTTTTAGAAATATCTACTTTATAAATAGGGTCATCTAAGTGATAAATATATATTAAATCATTAATATTTTCATATTTTTTTATAACTTCATAATCTGCATAGCCTAAAATGCTATTCTTCATATAAAATCTCACCTTTCTTTATATAATACACTAAAAACAATTAACTATCAATATCTATTTTTTGAATTTCTCCAACATCTTCTATTGCTTTAACAAATATTTTAACATGTACACTGCTACCTTTATCAATACTACTAATAATATCAGTATCTTTAATTTTCATAATATCTTTATTATCAGAAATAAGCTTATTTTTTCCGATTTCTATTGCATGTTCTATAGCCTCATCATATGTATAAATATTAGAAATTATTTCTGCTTCATATTGAAGTTCTTTATCAAAAGAAATATTAATTAAATTATTATTAAATATAACTTTCTTCTTAGTATTAAAAGTATGATATTTCTTAAACTGAAATAGATTTATTTTCTTATTTAAAAAATTAATAACATATACTTTCTTTTTTCTACCAGTAAGTTTTTCCTCATAATAAGTGTATGGAAAATCAACCTCTACCATATACCATACTTCTCCCAATACTCTACCTTTAGCCATAGTCATAGTACTGCTACCATCTGGTTTAGTAATATATCCAGAAATAACAACATCTCCACTTCTTACATATTCGTTAGGTTTCTTTACTTTTTCACCCGCTGTAGCGTCCACTTCATATAAAACACAATTTTTCTTGGTAATAATACTTTGATATTGATATACTTCAGATTCACTGTTAAGTTTTCTTTCTTCAACTCTTACTGTATACTTTGTCCCACTGACAGTTATTTCTATCCATTCTAATTTATCTTTATTATTTTTTATAATTTTATTCTCAATTTCTTCTAATTGTTTATAATTTTTCTTAAAATTATATTTCTTAATACCATATTTATCTAATTCATCCATAACTAAGTTCCTAATATTAGAAGAAGAGTGAACGACATCGATACTAAAAATAAAGTTTGATAAAAATATAATTATACTTATTCCTATACATATAAAAATTATTAATATATAGTTTTTCTTTAAAAAATCCTTAAACTTAAGACTACCATATCTTTTAGTTATTTTAATATCATATATAGATTTATACTTAATTAACTCTAAATAATCATCATACTTTAAAATCAACAATACATTATGATAGTCTAAATAAGTCAATTTTATAATATTGATATGCTTTTTCATGATTACTCTTTTTATATAATTATGAATATTTTTACCTGTTACTTTTACTTCAACAATTCTATCAAATTTACTACCAATAGTATTTTTCATGAGTACCACCTATAAAAATATATGTAAATAATTATATTATATATCTAGCCTTGTAATATTTCCCATTATAATTATTTCTTCATCTAACATTTTTGATATTACTAAATTATCACCAATAATCTTAGTAATCCCATCTTTATGTTTAATTTTAATTTCTTTATCAGAGAAATCTTTTACTTCTTCATAATTAATAATATCTAAATAGTTCTTTTTAATAATTATTTTATATTCTTTATCTACTAAATAATTATCAATTCTATCAAAAATTTTCAATATAATCACCTTATTTTATCATATGAAAAAGATTTATTTTGTTGATTATATAATGTTACAATACATAACTATATATCTTATATTGTTAGTACTTATAATTGGTTAAGATAAAATTTTTTATGTTCTAAATTTGTTTTTATTACTCATATACATTATAACTTAATATAATAAAATTCATCAACTACTTTATGTAAGTTGCAATATATCATTCTAAAGGTATTGCTATAATGTATAAACAATCTTCATCAATTATATCTTCTAGGTGAAATGTTTTTATTAAGAGATATTTAAGAATCTCTGGATTTTTGTAGATTATGTAACTTAAGAACTTATCAAAGTTTGGTGGTATAAACTCCATACAAAAATCACTTTCACTTTCTTTGTCAATTTTTTTTGAGTATTCTTTTGGTATTTTTTTATACTTCATTTTTAATTCCTCCTTATAATTTTTTGTAAGGGGCAAGAGTAATTTTTGAAGGCAAGCCCCTTACAAAAAGCACTATACCATACTATGAAAAAAGGTGCAAATTGCCAATTTTAAAAATTGGAAAGTTAAAAATAACCAATTTTTAAAATCTACTAGGATGATTTTAAAAAAGTGAATAACTACACCTATTCAATTTTAAAAATCCGACTGATTTAGGTATTCAGTTTTTAAAAAAGTGTAAAATTAAAAAAATTTGCTTAAAATAATAAAAACCTGTAAAGTAAACCTCTTTGTCTGATTTACTTTATAGGTTGTATTTTATAATTTTTAATTTAATTATCAATTTTTACAATATTAATCGTATTGCCATGTTCTTTTATTATATTAATTAAATCATCAACTTTAATCCATATAGTAGCAGTATTATCATTAGGATGAATTCCGATTATACTATTATCATA
>CAVJSY010000124.1:0-12563 GCA_963652285.1 Oribacterium sp. | reverse complement strand
GTATGAATAGAAATGTTCACGTACGGTGTAGAACAGGGGAAAAGGTGGAGATTACATCAAAACCTTACCTATTGTTATAGGTGTGAGATGAGAAATAAAAGTTCTGATTTAACAACAAGACAAAAGGAAATACTTACATACATTAAACAATATTATGCCAAAAATAAGTATACTCCTTCTATTAGAAATATTTGTGAACATTTTAACTTAAGTTCTAGTGCTACTGTAAAAGTACATTTAGATGGTATCATTGAAAAAGGATTTTTAAGAAGAGATTCTAGAAATCCTAGATATTTAGAAATTATGGTTCCTAATGAATTTGAACAATCAAATAACGACGTTGTTAGTGTTCCACTACTTGGAAAAATTACAGCAGGTAATCCTATCGAGGCTATTGAAACTCCTGATGAATATTTTCCCCTACCAGTTTCCTTAATCCCTAATAATAAAGAAATATTCACTCTTAGAGTTAGTGGAGAAAGTATGATTAATGCTGGCATACACGACAATGATATTGTTATTGTTGAAAGAGTTAATACTGCCAAAAATGGTGACATTGTAGTTGCTATGAATGATGAAAATGAAGTTACCTTAAAAACCTTTTATAAAGAAAAAAATTATTTTAGATTACAACCAGAAAATGATTTTATGGCACCTATTATATTAAAAAATGTTTCTATTTTGGGAAAAGCAATTGGATTATATAGAAAAATATAGAAGATATTAAACGTTATCTTCTATTTTTTTATCCTTATACTTTGCAACTGGAGCATATGATAATCTATGATATTTTGTTATACCATATTTTTCAATTGCCTCTAAATGTTTCTTGGTACCATATCCTTTATTATGTACTAAATCATACATTGGATATTGCTTATCTAATTCATACATCATCTTATCTCTTGTTACTTTAGCAATTACTGATGCAGCCGCTATAGTTATACTCTTAGCATCTCCCTTTATAATTGAAGTAGTTGGTATATCTAAACTAAGAGGCATTGCATCTATTAATACATGTTCTATTTTTATAGATTTATTAGCATTATTAATTGCATCTGTCATAGCCTTTTTAGTTGCTTGATATATATTTAACTCATCTATTTCTTTTTCAGATGCCATACCAATTCCAATACTTAAAGCATCTCTTTTTATTATTTCATAAAATTCATCTCTCTTTTTTTCAGATAATTTTTTAGAATCAGTTAACCCCTCTAATTGATAATCTTTAGGTAATACAACACAGGCTGCAACTACACTACCTATTAAAGGTCCTCTTCCAACTTCGTCTACTCCCGCTATTACAGTTATTCCTTTTTCATTTAATTCATGTTCATATTTATGTAAATCTTCCATAGTTTATCTCCTTAGTTATTTCTAAATCTGTTATTATTCTTTAAAGCATCCATATTACCTTGAAGTCTTTTTAATCTCTCTTCCATATAATTAACTTTATTATTATTGCTTGCATTACTTTCTCTAACATTAAACATTCTATTAGTAAAATTTCTATCATGTTGCTTCATTTTTTTTACTGCATCATAATCATGATTTGCCTTCCATCTTGAATCAAATATTTGAGTTAAGTCTTTATTTCTGTTTTGTATATTCATTATATCCTCCATACCTTTCATAATAATATTATACCATAAATTTAATGATTTAAAAAAGACTTAAGTATTTTTTCTTAAGTCTATTTAGTCTTTTTCGGATAAAACATTTTATCACTTGAATATGTTTCATATTCTGATAAAGTTCTCGCAGAATTATAATCTAAAATTATTTCAGTTTTATAATATTTTGAAGCAACACTTTCTGGTATTTTTAGCATTAAAGTACTATCATAAATAAATGTTGTTCCGTCCTCTTCCTTAGTAATCCAAGCATGTTCTCCATGTTCTGCATTTTTAGTACCAACTAATATACTACATTTTCCTCTATGATATACAGCATCAGGAAAATGAATAGCAAAATATCTTGAGGTAAGGCCACACCTTCCTATATTTAACCCTTTTTCGTATATTTCTTGCATTTTTAAAGTAGATATTTTTTCTTCATACCAATCATCTAAATCTATTGAAAATATCTCTTTTTCTAAAGATTCATTCCATTTATACTTTTCCAAGTCTATTTCATATAAATCTCCTAAACTTTTTCTTAATACTTCACTTTCCAACATATAATTAGCATCCCTTCTTATTTTTCTTTACTATTAAATAGATAATAGTATACATCTAAATAATCTCTTACAAATGTTACTTCTACTTTATTCTTAACTTCTTTTGGAATATCTTCTAAATCATTTTTATTTTCTATAGGTATAAATACTTTTTTAATATTATTTACAGAAGCTGCAATTAATTTTTCTTTTAGTCCACCTACTGGCAATATTTTTCCTCTTAGTGTTATTTCACCAGTCATACTAATATTACTATCTATAACACAATCTTTAAGTAAACTTAATATAGAAGTCACTATTGCTATTCCTGCAGAAGGACCATCTTTAGGTGTAGCCCCATCTTCTAAATGAATATGAAAATCGTTTTCTTGAAACAACTTATAATCTATATCAAATTTCTCACTATTACTTTTAATATAACTCATAGCAATATTGATACTCTCTTTCATTATATCACCTAAACTACCTGTAAGCAATACTTCTCCCTTACCTTTATAATACGCTACAGATACTTTTAATACCTCTCCTCCATAAGGGGTATAAGCAACCGCATTAACTATTCCAGATTTTGTATTTTTCTCATTAACACTATGATAGTATTTTTCTTTTCCTAAATATTTATCTAAATCTTTTTCCTTTATTATTGTATCATATATTTCATTACATATAACTTTTCTACAAATAGTAGATATTTGCCTTTCTAACTCTCTTGCTCCTGATTCTTTAGTATAGTCATTTATTATTTTCAATATTGCTTTATCACTTATTGATACATTATTATCTCTAATTTTATACTCTTTAAATAATTTTGGAATTAAATACTTCTTTGCTATTTCTTTCTTCTCAATTGTTGTGTAACTAGTTAGTTCTATTATTTCCAATCTATCCTTTAAAGCCGCTGGAATTTCACTTGCATTATTAGCAGTCAATATAAACATTACATTAGATAAATCAAATTCTTCTTCTATATAATTATCTACAAACATCTGATTTTGTTCTTTGTCCAAAATATCAAGCAATGCTGCTGCTGGATCTCCATGATAATCTTTAGTTAATTTATCTATCTCATCTATCAAAAATACAGGATTATTTACTCCAACCTTTTTTAAACCTTGAATTATCTTACCAGGATTTGCTCCTATATATGTACGACGATGTCCCATTATCTCTGCTTCATCATTAACGCCACCAACACTAATTTTTACAAATTTCTTATTTAGTGCTTTAGCAATACTTTTAGCAAGAGTAGTTTTACCTGTTCCTGGAGGCCCTACTAAACATATTATTGGACTATTTATCTTATGAGTATATTCTGTTACCACTACTTGTTCTATTATTCTCTCTTTTATCTTCTCAAGACCATAATGACTCTCATTCAATACCTCTTTTACATTCTTAGACTTATAATTATCAATTGTTTTTTCTTGCCAAGGTAAATTTAATAACCAATCTATATACGTTCTAATTATAGTCACTTCAGGGGATGCTTCTGACGTTAATTCATATCTAGTTAATTCTTGATTTAATTTTTCCTTAACTTTTTCTGGGGCTTCTAACTTTTCTATCTTATCTTTTAATAAAGATACATCAGATTCTTTAATATCTGTCTCGCCTAGTTCTTCCTTTATAATTCTTATTTTTTCCCTCAATATATATTCTCTTTGACTATCATCTAATTTTTCTTTTAAAGTTTGTTCTAATTCATTTTCTAATTTTGTTGTCTCTAGTTCTCTATTTAAATCTTCTATTATTTCTTTTAATCTATTAAGAGGATTCTTTTCATTTAAATATTTTAATTTATTCTTATAATCTAATGGAAGTTCACTTATTATTATATCTGTTAACTTAGAAATATTTTCTACTCCCTCTATTCTACCTAAAACACTATTAGTCATTAAAGATGATGTATTTATATAATTATTTAAATCCTTATATAATATTCTCTTCAATGCTTCTACTTCAGTTTCATTATAATTATATTCTTGAATAGGAATTGTAAATGCCTCAAAATAATCATTAGTATTTTGAATATAATTTAATATTTCTACCCTTGCTACTCCTGTTATTACAACCCTTACAACGCCATTTGGCAAATCTATTTTTGATTTTATTTTTCCTAGTACTCCAATATTGGGAAAATCTTTAATATTTAAATTTTCTTCTAAAGGATCTGTTAAATTGCATAATAAAATATGATTATCATTATAATTTTCAGCATTATCTAATATTATCTTTTCATTATCATTATTAAATTCTATTCTTAATTCATTAAATGGAAATATTATTTCATCCTTAAAGAATAATACTGGCAAGTTTGTTTCTACCATTTAAGTTCACTTCCTAACTTATAATTATAGAAAAAGACATATATTATAGTTTTAAATTTTATAATATATATCCCTTCCCTTTCTGCTAATTATTCTAACACATAAATAAAATAGGTCAAGTTTATTTACTAGTCATTTACAAAAAAATACTCAAACTTAATTTTAATTATAATAAAAACTAAACGCTTTCTTCAGTATTTAGTTTATTTAATCTTTTTAATGATACTTTAAAACTTTGATAATCAGCATTTATTGTACCCACTACCTCAAAATTTGCTATAATCTTATCATAATATGTATAAATTAAAACTATCGTTCCTACTTCCATTCTTCCTACACTTACCAAATAAATACTATATAATATTAAACTATATCTACATACCTCTACTGTTCCTAATACTAAATAAATAAATGCTTGAGCTAATATATTAAAATTATAATTTGACTTTAAATATTCTATTGTATTTTTATTAAATTTATCAAATAATTGCTTTTCATATTTATTCTCTTTTATTTGAGAATACATTTCATGTGCAGTTATAGTCTTTCTATCAAGATTAGATTTTCTTTTAATATTTTCTTTTTTTACACCTCTACCCGATACTATTAAAATTATAAGCATTATTATAGAAATAATAACTGTTATTAAAAATATATACACATCTAATGATAAAAAATACAAATAGATTATTATAAATTCTATCATTTGAATTATTCTCACTACTGAATTACCTATAAAATTACAAATAATATCTATATCATTATTTATAATATTCGTATATTCCGCTAAAGAAATTTTCTTAATATTTTCTATATTATTTCTAGTTGTTATATTAGTATATTCTAAATATAATTTATTATATAATTTAAACCAAGTTACCTGATTTAAATATTGAAATATATAATAAAATATAGATAATAATAATATTACCACTATCAAATAATAAGATCTATGATAATTAGATTCACTAACATAATTTATTGTACTACTCCAAAAAATTGGAATTATTAATAAAAGTCCTCTAATAAAAAGAGAAGTAATTATTTTAGATAAAAGTTCTTTATAACTTTTTCTTATAACTACTTCTGTATAACTATTCATACTTTTCAAGATTATCACCTATTTATAGTATGAATATATTTTTATTTTTTATAAGTTAGACTGCATCTTTATTATTTTTCTCTTCTTCTCTAACTAACTTTCTAGTTTGCTTTGGTCCTAATTCTCTTGAAATTGGAGACAAAGTTTCTGAACTACCTTTTCTCATTCTCTTTTTAGGAGTTAATTCTTTATCCTTTTCTTCATTATATAGTTCTAAATCCTTCTTCAAATTTTCATAATTTTTAGTAAATGATGTACTATCATTATTTTCTTTTATATTTTTTAAAGATATTATAGATGCTGTTGAAAATGCTGCACCTATTACCAAAGTATATTTTCCTATAGTCCATAATAAACCACTATTTAATACTATAGAAGATGCTAATGGAGTAATTCCAACTAATATTGATATTGATAATAATACTGCTACTAACTTTTTATTTAATAATGGATTTTGATTCTTCTTTTCTTCTTCTTTTAGACTAGTATATTTTTCTTTTGTATTTTCTAAGTTTAAATACTCTTCCGAATAATGATAATAGTTTTCTAATAATTGTTTTCTATTTTTTGATGTTTTTTTTATGAAAAAGTCTTGTTCTTTTAAACTTCCATCTAATTCATATAATTTAACTAAATAGTATTTATCAAGTTCCTCAATTGATGCTATAGTTCCTCTTTTTCCATAAAAAGGTAATTCTTTCTTCAACATACTATCCCTCTTTTCAAAAGTTATTATATTATACTATAAATTTGCTTTACAATCAAGTACTTTGTCATATTTTGTCTTAAATGAATTTATTTAGGTATTAATAATACATTTTTTATTTAATTTATCATATGTTATATTGAATACAAAAGGGGTGGAATATATGAATAATACAGAAAGATCAAACAACTGCTGCGATAACTGCATAGCAGAAATATTAAAAGTTATTCTAATTCTTCAACAAAGTGTTACTCAAAGTGATTCTTGCTTAGAGACTTGTGATAGAGGATTCCTAGGCCAACAATGTTGTCCAGTATGCTATAACACTAGACCTATAGTACTATATACTTGTGGATCTAATGGAACTCCATTATCTTTACCAATCAGCAAGGATCCAGGTGAAACAACTACTTCTTCTATCTGCAGAGTTGAAAAATTAGACGGCTGTTGCGCTACTTGTAGAGTATTAACTTATGATACTGCTACTTCTAGTTATACTGCTACAAACTCTTTCTTTACAATTAATTTAAACTGTGTATGCTGTATTCGTTGCTTAGATGATACCTATGTTGATTTATGCAATTAATAAAGTTTAAAGAACCTACTATCATGTAAGTTCTTTTTCTTTTATATAAAAAACTAATTATAATGTATTGTACTTCCTATGGTGTTTTTAATGTAAATGGTTGATTAGATGTTCCTAGCCCAGTTAAATTATCTTTCTTTATAGTTATTACTGGTCTTACTCCTAATTCATCATCAACCTTAATTTCTGCTATCTTTTTATCTATATATGAATAATTATATGCTACATCATCTTTAAAATTCGCTGCAGTCATAGTCCAAAAACCTATATTATTATTTATATAATCACTATTTACTAATAACAATTCATCTAATGTTATTAATCCAACTGGATAAGTCGAAGTTCCATTACCAATATTTATATCTTTAGTATAACTATCTGCAGGAGAACAACTTAAATCAGGTTTATTATTAGTTATTCTTTCATACGAATTATATATACCAGTTTCTGCATTCGTTCTCTTATCATTACAATATATTACATCTACTATATTACTTTCTACTTCAGTATTTTCTATATTTTCTTTATACCAATTATCTACTTGTATTTTTATATTACTATCTATTTCTTTAATACTCTCATCTAAGTATGTATATCCAGTAGCATTTTCAAAATTATTTAGATTTTGAAATTTTGTAACTCCTATAACTGTATCCTTTTCAGAAGCATCATTGTCATTATTTTCATGAGCCTTAGTTCCTGAATAAATTAATTTTATATTACCTTTACTATCTATCAAATAAATTCTATAGTATTTTCCATTTAATAATACATAATTATAATTAATATTACCCTTAAAATAATATAAATATCCATCATCATCTTGTGTTTCTAATATTCCTTCTTCAGCAGTAGACTCTACAGCATATTTATCTAATCCTAATGATACTAAAGTTCTATATGCTAAAGATGTAGTATGTAGATTTTCATTTTTATTTTGAATTGCCAAACCTGTTGCTACTAATTTTGCAGAATATATATGACCTATCTCAGTATTTGGAGTATCTTCTTTTAACCACATCTTTATATTTATTTCCATAGTTTCTTGAGGTGCTAAAAGAATTGATGAATATATATTTCCATTTGGTAAATCTATTAAACTTACAGGATCATTATCATCTATTTGTAACATTAAATATTTAGGGTTTATAATATTTTCTATATCTTCTGTAGTTGATAATATATCCAAATTAAATTTATAAGTAAGTGTACCTGTATTTGTTATTGTTATTGTATAGGGTGTTGTTAATATTCCTTCTTCATCTGTTAAAGGTATATTGTTTTTTAATTCTAGTGTTTCACCTTCTGTATATTTTATATCTAATACTCCTGTTGTGTATGTATTATTACTTAATTTCTTTGAATTATATATTAAAGAATATGTAGTAGATACTGAAAGCGCTACAAAAATTATTATTGATATTGATATAAGTACTATTTTTTTACTTATATTTTGCGTTAATATATTCATAACATCACCCTATTATCTTTATTGTAATTATATCATAAAATCTTGTTTCAGAAAAGTAATTTTAAGAATTAATAATATTTAATAAACTTTCTATTTCTTCTTCTGTGTGTTCTATTTTTTCTACAATTGTTCCATCTTTCATTGATACAATTCCATATAAATTATTCTTTTTTACTATTATATTTTTAAGGTTATAACCAATAAGTACTCCATCTTGATAATATCCAATATCATCATATAAAGTGCTTATTATTATATTATTATCATTATCTATCATACCCTTATAATTATTTTGTACTACTATTATGTATTTATCGTTCAATACTTGATAATCTTCATAACTATCGCTGATAGTTTTTTGCTCCATAAAATTATATAATATATTTTTATTATCTTTATTTAGTATTACATAATTTTCGTTTATTACTTTTTTTATGGTAGGGCAACTATCATATTCACAATTGTATGTTGAATATAATTTATCTTGGGAAATTCCGTCTTTAACTCTGGCAGTGCAAACGGAACCATCACAATTATAAAAATATATATAATTTTTGATTAAGTATTGATAATTTATTTTGTAATCCATTACCATTAAAAGGATTATTATTAATAATAAGAATAGGCCTGTTACCCATATGATTTTGTATATGTTTATATTATGTTTCTTATTTTTTTTCTTCATAATACCCACCGCCTATACTATAAGATAATTATAATATAGATGTATGGTGGTGTCAAGAAGAAAAGATAGTATACAAACCTTTGCAATACTATCTTTAAAGTTAGTTATATTATTATAATTTTGCCCCATATCCTGACATGGCTGGAAAGAATCTTACTGGATTAAAGGTGCTGCCTTGATATTTTGATGATAATATTGCACTTTCCCCATCTGACATTGCAAAATGTAGATGAGCTCCTTCTGTACAGGTATCACCCCATTTTGCTTTTTCTTGAGAACCACCGCCAGATAGGCCTATTACTTGTCCTCCAGTAACAGTTTGTCCTGTTTGAACGTAACCTGTTAATAAATGCATATAAAGTGATCTGTACCAAGCTCCATTGTAATAATGTGCTATCTGGATTACCATGCCACCACAAGTGCTTGTAGTAACTGATTTTACGGTTCCGTTTGCTACTGCATAAACATTATTTCCTTCACTTATAGCAAGGTCTACTGCATAGTGTTTTACATCACCTCTTGATTCTGCATATATTGAACTTTGATAAAAATGCTTTAGAGGGTAAGTCCATCCATCTACTGCGGCTGCTGCTCCACTACAAGAATTAACATTTATATTTCTATTGCCACCGCATCTTGTTTCTGCGGCTTTTATTTCTTTTTTCATTTGATTTATTTGTTCTTGTAAATCTATTCCATCATCTTGATCACTTTTATATTGCACTTGTATTATTGCATATTGACTTTGCAATTCAGATTTTTTTTGTTCTAATTGGGTTTGCTTTTCAGCCATATTCTTTTTATCATTTTGTAATTTTTCTATTAGTGCATTTAACTCATCCATTAATTTTTGATTATAGTCACTTAATTGTGATACTACTGAATATCTATATATGAATTCTGTGTAATCATCTGCTTCAAATAGGTAATTTAGATATGATTCATCTTTTCCAGCCAATTGTAAATATAGCAACATTTGATTTGTTTGTTCTTTTTTTTCTTCTATGCTTTTTTCACTTTCTTGAATATCATTTTCTGCTTTAATTATCTCATTTTGAGTATTTTTAATTTCTGCTTCTGTTGATGCTATGCTAGCCTTTACTTTATTTAATTCTGCTTGTGTCATATTTGCTTTGTTCTTTGCGGCATTATAACTCTTTTGTAATTGTGCTAATTCGTTATCCATGTCACTAATTGTTTTAGCATTTACATTTATAAGTGGTAATATGCTAATCAATATCATAATTATTAAAGTTTTTTTCTTATCTTTCATCCTATCACCTATAAAAATTATACTTATAAATCAAAGGTAAGTCAAGTAAATGAGAGATAGTTTACAATTGGTTTTCACCTATGGTGTTATTTTATAGTTTTTGTTTACTAGTGGTATAAAAATTACTTATTAAGTTAGAATAAGTAATAATTTTTAGAATGTAAGATTGTAAAAGAGTATTTTTGTTATAAATAATATTAGACTTTTTTTAAGAAATTTGGTACAATGTTAACTGGGAGGAATTCTTATGGAGATTATAGAATTGAATGAGTTACAATTTAAAAACTATTCTAATATTCATAGTAAAAAAAATTATAAGCAAAGTATTGAATATGCTAATCTTGAAGAAAAGAATGGATATAACAAACTATTTTTAGGCCTTGTTGATGATAATCAGAATGTGGTAGCCGCTACTTTGCTATTAGAAAAGAAGTTATCTGGCAAATATAAGTATGGTTATTGTCCTAATGGTTTTTTAATTGATTTTTTTAATACTTCTTTAGTTAATATTTTTACTGTAGAATTAAAGAAATATTTAAAGCAATATAATTTTATTTATATCAGATTAAATCCTAAAATCGAATATCAGATTTTTTCTAGTAGTTTTATATTGGTTGAAAATAATTCTAATGTTATTAATGAACTTAAAAAGTTAGGCTATCAGTTTATTAACAATACTTCTAAATATCATATTGTACTAAATTCTTCTGATATTAATAAGACTTATAGTAATTTTAAACGTAGTCTTAGAAGAAATATTAAGAGTTCCTTAGAACAAGGTATAACTATACATAGATGTAATTACGACGATAAAGATATTTTTTTGAATTTTGTTAAAGATAAAACTTATTTTCAAAACGTTATTGATTTATTTCAATCTTCTCAAAATGAAGTTGAGATTTATTATGCAAAGATGAATCCAGAAGTTTACGTGAATAATTATCGCTATTTATTAAAGATGGAAACTAATAATAATGATGTTATTAATAGAAAACTGCAAAGTAGAAATGTTAAAAAAACTAATAAATTATTAAATAAAAAAATGATTTCTGATAAATTAATCATTAAGTATAATAATGAAATTATAAGAGGAACTGATATTTATTCAAAATATCCTCAAGGAGTAATAATTTCTGCTTGTTTAATTATTAATAACAAAAAAGAGATAGACTTTATTGGCGAAGGCTTTAATGAAGAGTTTAAAAATTATAAATCTATGCCTATATTAAAATGGGAAATAATGAAAAAATATATTAATCTTGGGTATTCTAAATTTGATTTAGGTGAGATTGAAAAATCCATTAGTAATAATTATTCTACTAACCAAGGATTTAATGGTAATATTGTTGAATGCTCTAACGATTTTGACTTAGTTATTAATGAAATGTTATATAAACTAAATAATTCTATAAATGCTATTACTAAAGGTGGTAAAAAATAAATACTAGCAAATTTGATTACTTGCTAGTATTTTTATTTATCATAAGTTGATGATTGTCTAGCAGATGCATGAATATATCCAGAATATTGTGCTTCTGATATTGTACTTTCAGTTATTGTATTTGTCGCATCTTTTTCTAGCCATAAATATACTGTATATGTCGTTGATGTTGATTCTAATCTACCTACTTCAACTGCTGTGTCACCATTTGCATTAGTAACATATCCTGTATAAGTTTCTGAGATGGTAGTACTTGAACCTATTTTTTTTTCTATTGTATATCTTAATACTCCATGATTTAATGTTGTTGAACTAGTTCCACTTGTTATTGTTTCTGTTATGCCACTTAATAGTCCGGTACCTGCAGAATTAGTATAGATATAAATAGTTCCTAAACTGTTACCACAGTCTTTAGATGAATTATTTTGATTAAATGTTACTGTTGTTATTGCTTTAGTATCGGTATAATTATCTACTTGTTCTAATTCATTTACTGATATGTCACTTGTTTTTGAATAATTTATATTAATACATTCATGACCTCCAGATATTGTGTTTGAATTAGTTATATTTACTGTATACATTGCATAGGTAAGTCCTGCCATTACTGCTATAAATCCTAAAATTCCTAATAATGTTCCTAATATCTTTCTTTGATCTTCCATATTATCAGCTCCATACTCTTAAATTTTATCATATATTAATAGTTTTTACAATTATTTTTAACATTTTTAACTTGGTGAAATGAAAAGTTAAATGGAACAGTATTAAAAAATTATTGGAAGCCTTTATT